>JADZCB010000396.1 GCA_020851775.1 Gammaproteobacteria bacterium | reverse complement strand
TCTCGACCAGATCACGCGCGTGCTCGCCCGCCTGGCGAATCGCTTCGAGATACTGGCGAAGTTTCGGGTCGTCCGCCGCCGCACGGCGCTGGGCGAGACCGGCAAAGCCGAGGATCGTCGCAAGGCTATTGTTGAAGTCGTGCGCGATGCCGCCGGTGAGCTGGCCGATGGCCTCCATTTTCTGCGCCTGCTGAAGCTGGCGTTGGAGGCGTCGTTCACGCATTTCCGCTTCGCGCTGGTCGGTGACGTCTTCGACGGTGCCGGCGAAACCGAGCACACGCCGGTCTTCGCGGATCACGGCGGCCCGGACTCGCAGCAGGCGTTCGCCACGGGTCGGTGAGCGGGTGCGCCAGACGGTGTCGTAGAGGCCGTCGGGTGCCTGTGCGTAGCGCGACCAGTCGTGCAGCACGCGTCGTCGGTCGTCCGGGTGCACGAAGCGCGCCCAGCCGAGTCCGTAATCGTCGTCGGGCCCCGTGCCGTGGATCACGCGCAGCGTGTGATTGCGATACGCGACGTGGCCGTCGACGTCGCAGAGAAAAATACCGACCGGCGAACTGTCGACGATCGTGCGCAGCCTGGCTTCGCTCTCGCGCAAGGCCGTCTCGGCATTCTTCAACTGGCTGATGTCCTGGAAGACGCCGACGGCGCGCAGTGCGCGGCCGGTAGCGTCGCGTTCGATCACGCGGCCCCAGTTCAACACCCACAGCCACTGGCCGTCGCGCGCACGCGTGCGGTATTCGACGCGCAGCAGCGGAGTCTCGCCGCGCACGACGTGCGCCCTGAAATGCTCGAGGACGTGCGGCAGGTCGTCGGGATGCGTATTGGCCCGCCAGTCGCGCGCATCGCCCGGCATGTCCTCGGGCTGGTAGCCGATGATCTGCGCGCAGCGTTCGTTGTAGACGATGCGATGGGTGACCGGGTTCCAGTCCCAGACGCCGAGTTCCGTCGCCTCCAGGACGAGTTGCAGCCATTGCTGCTTGTCGCGCAGTTCCTGTTCGGCGAGCCGGCGTTCGTGGACGTCACGCTGGAGACTGATGATGCGTTTCGGGCTGCCGTCGGCATGGCGTTCGAGAGTCGTGGCGCGGGCATCGATCCAGCGCCAGTCGCCCTGCTTCGTGCGCGTGCGCAACTCCATGTTGAAGGTGTCGATTTCCCCGCGGCGCAACGCGGCCATGTTCGGATCGACCCGTAGCGCATCGTCGGGGTGCAGGCGCAGGGTGGAAGTGGCGTGGTCCGGCACGTCGTCGTCAGCGTCGTAACCTCGAATCGCGGCCCAGCGTTCGTTGTAACGCGAGGTGCCGCTGTCGAGGTCCCATTCGTGCAGACCGAGTTCGGCCGATTCGAGTGCGAACCGCATGCCGGCTTCGCTGACACGCAGGCGTTCCTCGGTGGCCGTGCGGATCAGTTCGTCGGCCGCACGTTGCGCCGCGATCTGCAGGAACGGGAGTTCGTCCGGATCGCGCAGACAAGGCCGATCGTCGAGCGCGACGAGCAGACCGATGGCATGCCCGTCGCGATCATGCAGCGCAGCACCGCGATAACTGACGATGCCGAGCTCGGCGAGCGCGCGTTCGTGCGGGAAGCGGGCGGCGACGTCCTGTTCGACGACCATCAACCGGCCGCCTTCGTCGAGACAACGCTCGCAGGGCGTTCCGGCGAGCGCGAACGTGAACGGCACAGGCTGTTGCACGCCATCGAGGCAGTAACCGAGCACTGCGATGTGCGCGCCATCGTCGGTGATGCGCCCGACGAGCGCGCCGCGGCAGTCGAGGCCGTTGGCGACGATGCGTGAGATCCCGGGAAACAGTTCGACGTCGATGCCGGGATTCACGAGCGACTGGTAAGCAAAGCGCAGACGCTCGCGTGCCGACACTTCGGTCGCGAACATGATCGTGCGGCTGTGTCCGCCGTGCGTGGCGGCGATCGGCAGCAGGGTCGCCTGCAGCGTGAACGAGGCGCGATCGGGCCGGCGTCCCTGCAACTGACCCTGCCACACGTGGCCGGCGCCGAGCGCGGTGCGGATCGCCGCGATTTCGCCCGGCACCGTCATCAGCCCCAGCGCCGCGAAGCACGGCCGGCCGACGACATCGGCGATCGTGCAGCCGGCGACGGTGGCCAGCGGTGTGCTGATCTCGACGATGCGCTCGCCGTCGTCGATCACGAGGAACAGCGCATGCTCGTGCAGCGCGCCGAGCAGCGCGCGCAAGCCTATCGTGTCGGGCATCTGAGTCTGCCATAGGCAGACACGCACAGCGGCGCATTCGGCATCGTGCGTGCTGACGTCATGATCACCATCCTTCGATCGTGCGCGGCCCGCGGCCCTGCGGGGTGCGCCGTTGCAAATGTTTCGCGGCGTCGTCGGTTATCGGCACGCGCCGGGTGCGACTTCAGATTCATCGGTCGGCGAGGAAGTCTGCGACCCAGCGTCCCACCACCACCGCGTCGACCGGGTCGTCGTAGCTCGCGAGCGCCGTCGCACGTTGCACGGGGCTCAACGGAATCGTGTCGTCGCGCGTCATGTCGCGCATGAACGCTGCCGTGAATTCGGGATGTGCCTGCATGCCGAGCACGCGATTGTCGAGGACGAACATCGCATGCCTGCAATGGCGGGTCGCGGCGAGCCAGACGGCACCCCGCGGCAGCGCGACGACCTGGTCCTGATGTGCCATGAACAGCGCCAGCGTGTCCTGCGTCGGGGCGCCAGGGACGCGGGCCTGGATCTGCTGGGTGAAGTTACCGACGCCCCAGCCGTCGGGCGCACGCGTGGTACGCCCGCCGAGTGCCTCGGCCAGGAGCTGATGGCCGAAACAGATCCCGAGCTGCGGGCGGCCCGCGGCATGCACCGCGCGCACCCACGCCATCAACGGGGCAATCCATGTCAGGTCCTCGTAGACGCCCGCCCGCGAGCCGGACACGATCCACGCGTCGCACGCATCGACGCTGTCCGGCAGGTGGCCTTCGTGCGCGGCCCACAGCCGAAGCTCGAATGAGGCCCCGGCGGTGGCGAGCCAATGCGTGATCATGTCCGCGTAGTCGCCGTGCCGCGTGCGCAGCGGTTCCCAGATCGTGTCGCAGGTGATCAGCCCCAGACGCAGCGTCATCGTCGATCTGCCTCGCGTGACATCCGGCCCCGGGCATGGCGCGGGCATGCGACGCGGTCGTCGTGCACATCCGGGAGGCGTTCAAAAAGAAAATGATTCGTCATGACATCGCAGCGGTGCCCTGGCACGGGTCCGTGTGCCGCCCGCGCGCAATCATGCGCGAGCAGCGCCGGCCTTGTGAATCCCCGCACACGTGACTCCGGCGCTGAATGTCTGAGCGTAAATCCGCGCCAGTCGAAGCTGGCGAGGTCGGGTGCCGGCGCCGGCACCCACCGAGCGATCGATATTTACGCTCACCTATATAAACTCGCATCAGCGCGACAATCACGGAGAACACGGCGATGAAATGTCCCAAGTGCGCGGCCGGCATGGCCACCGTCAGTTTTGCAGGTATTGATGTCGAACGCTGTCATGCCTGTCATGGCTTGTGGTTCGACGCGCTCGAACACGAAGACCTGCGCCGGATCGACGGCAGCGAACGGATCGACGACGGTCTGTCCGCCGTCGGACGCGCCTTCGACGTCGACGCTCCCTTGCGTTGCCCATGCTGCGCCGGTGCGATGGTGCGGATGGTCGATACGCGCCAGTCCCATCTGTGGTTCGAGTCCTGCACGAGCTGCCACGGGGTGTTTTTCGACGCGGGCGAGTTCCGGGATTTCAAGGACGAAAGCTGGCTCGATCGGCTGCGTGATCTGTGGCGCGGCGAACGGCGCTGACCTTCGTGCGCGACCTGGCGCGGTCACCGCGTCAGTGCAGCCGCCCGATTTCCTGCGCGATGTCGCCGAGCGCGATGCTGCGTTCAGCACCGCCGCGCTTCAACGCTTCCTTCGGCATGCCATAGACGACGCAGCTCGCTTCGTCCTGCGCGAGCGTGCGGGCACCCGCGTCGCGCATTTCCTTCAGGCCGACGGCGCCGTCGTCGCCCATGCCCGTCATGATGATGCCGAGCGCATTGCGCCCGGCGGCCTTCGCGACCGATCGGAACAGCACGTCGACCGACGGGCGATGGCGGCTGACCAGCGGCCCGTCGACGACGTCGACGTAGTAGTAGGCACCGCTGCGCTTGAGCAGCATGTGACGCCCACCGGGCGCGATCAGCGCGCGCCCCGGCGTCACGCGATCGTTCGCCTGCGCCTCGCGTACTTCGATGGCGCACAACGAATTCAGGCGCGCCGCGAACGCGGCCGTGAACTTCTCGGGCATGTGTTGCACGATGACGATGCCGGGCGAGACCCGCGGCAACGCCGTCAATACCGTCTCGAGCGCCTGCGTGCCGCCCGTCGACGTGCCGAGGGCGACGAGGCGCTCGGTGGTCTCCGCCATCGCCTGCGTCGCGCTCGGCGGTGCGAGTACGGCGTCGGCCGCCAACCGGGGCACCGGCTTCGCCGCCGGAGCCGGCGTGCCCTGGCGCGGGCGCCCGACCCGCGCGTGCGCCGCGGCCTTGATCGCATCGAGCAGATCGGCCGAGGCGTCTTCGAGGAAGCGCTTCAAGCCGAGCTTCGGCTTGGCGACGACGTCGACCGCACCGGCAGTCAGTGCCTGCAGGCTCGTCTCGGTATTCTTCTCGGTCAGGGTCGAGCAGATCACGACGGGCGTCGGACGCTCGGTCATGATCTTCTTTAGAAACGTGATGCCGTCCATGCGCGGCATCTCGATGTCGAGCACGATGACGTCCGGCCAGTCGCGTTGCATGCGTTCCAGCGCGTACAACGGATCCGGCGCGACGCCGACGAGCCGCAGATCCGGCGCCTTCCCGATCATCTCCGCCACGACCTGGCGCACCACTGCCGAATCGTCGATCACGAATACGCCCGTCTTGTTCATGCGCTTTCCTTTCGCTGTTCGATCTCGAGTACCGGTGTGTGGTGCTTGACCCACACCGCACCGTCCCAGACATTCAGCATCACGATCCGATGTCCGCGGCCCCCGACATGCCGCGCCTTGACCGGCTGACCGTGCAGTTTCAGCAGTTCGAGACCGGCCTTGACGTTGTGCCGGCCGATCGCCGGCTTGTTGTGGACGCCCGGGAACATGTCGCCGCCCCCGAACAGCTTGATCTCGTATTCGTTCGGATCGGTGTGATGACGAACGGCCTCGTTGAGGAACAGCAGGTAGGCCTCGTCGCCGAAGCGGCCGTCGAGCGTGGCGCTACGGCGTGCCGCGCGGGTCGGCAGCAGGTAATGGCACATCGCACCGTAACGCAGCCGCGGGTGCCACATCGTCAACGCGACGCAGGAGCCGAGCAGCGTCCTCAATCGCGTATCGGGATCGTGCGTGAAATGGAACTCCCCCGGCTGCAGGAACATCTCGACGTACTCGTCGGGCGGCCGCTTCATGTGCGTCACATCCGCCGGTAAATCGCCGGCAGCACGGCATCCAATGTTACGTCGAGTCCATGCAGACTCTCCGAGTGCCCGCCGACCCCGCGCAGGCGGTAGCGTTTCAGAAGCGGCGCCGGCATGTGCATGCATCGATATCCAGTGGACAAAGGCGCGGGCGCCGCGACGCCCGCTGCCATCACGTCGTCACGCGGCGCGCACGCCGTCGCTGGCAGTGTCGAATCCGAGGCGGGCGATTTCGTCGATCGACAGCGCGCGTGCGGTGTCGAGGATCACGACGAACCCGCCCTCGACCTTGCCCATGCCCCGGATGAAGTCCGTCCGCAGCCGTGCGCCGAAGCTCGGCGGCGGTTCGATTTCTGCAGGCGGAATGTCGATCACCTGGTTCACCGCGTCGACGACGACGCCGATGTCGCTCCGCTCGTCGCCGGCGCCGATCTCGAGGATGACGACACACGTGCGCCGTGTCTGCGCGCCGGCCGCACGGCCGAAGCGCACCGCGAGATCGACGACCGGGACCACGCTGCCACGCAGGTTCAAGATCCCGCGCACGCAGCGTGCCATCAACGGCACGGTGGTCAGGTTCGGGTATTCGAGGATCTCCTTGACCGCGAGGATCGGCAGCGCGTAGGTCTCGTCGCCGAGCCGGAAGGTCAGGTATTGCTGATGTTCGTCGCCGCGGCTTTGGTCATGACTCATGGCTGCCTGCCTCGCTTCAGAAACGGACGAACCCGGTGTCGGAGAGCGCGGCGTCGCTCAGCGTCGCGCTCACCTTGCCGGCACCGTTCATCCAATCGAAAACACCCATGTCATTTCGCTTCGAGAACAGCTTGATGGTCATGGCCGGATGGCCGCGGCGGCGCGGTCGGTCCGGCATGGACGCGCTGGGCCTCGGCACGCTTCACCAGGCCGGGAACGTCGAGAATCAGTGCGACGTCCCCGCTGCCCAGGATCGTCGATCCGGTGATGCCCTGCAGGAATGAAAACAGCTTGCCCAGCGGCTTGATCACGGTCTGCAGCTCGCCGAGCAGTTCGTCGACGACGAGGCCCGCCTTGATGCCGCCGCAACGCACGATGACGATATTCTCGCGCGTGCCGTCGCCATCGCCGATGTCGAACACATCGCGCAGCCGCAGGACCGGAACCGCTTCGCCGCGGATGGCGAGGAAGCCGCGCTCGCCGGCCTCGTGGCGTGCGGACCCGGACAGTTCCATGCACTCGACGACGACGTCGAGCGGCAGCACGTAGCGCGCCGTACCGAGGCCGACGAGAAAGCCATCGATGATCGCGAGCGTCAGCGGCAGGCGGATGCGCACCGTGGTGCCGGCGCCCGGCGTGCTGTCGATCTCGATCGAACCACGCAGCGCTTCGATGTTGCGGCGGACCACGTCCATGCCGACGCCGCGCCCGGACAGATTCGACACCGCATCGGCAGTCGAAAAGCCGGGTTCGAAGATCAATTGATGGATCTCCTGTGTGCTCGGTACCGCACCCGGCGCGAGCAGCCCGCGCTCGATCGCCTTGGCCTTGATCTTCGCGGCGTCGAGCCCGCCGCCGTCGTCGCTGACCTCGATGACGATGCTGCCGGAATCGTGGTAGGCGTTGAGACCGACGCGGGCGCGCGGCGGTTTGCCGGCGGCGCTGCGCGCCTCGGACGTCTCGATGCCGTGATCCATCGCGTTGCGCACGAGGTGCATCAATGGATCGCCGATGCGCTCGACGACCGACTTGTCGAGTTCGGTCTCGCCGCCTTCGATGTCGAGCGTAATGTCCTTGCCGATCTCGCGGCTGACGTCGCGCACCACACGTTGGAAGCGCTGGAACGTCGGCGCGATCTGCACCATGCGCAGGCCGAGTGCGCTGTCGCGCACATCTTCGACGAGACGGGCGAGCATCGTCGCCGCCTCGACGACGTCGGCGAGTCCGGCCTGATGCGCGCGCGCATGGATGCCGGAGCCGGCGATCACGAGTTCACCGACGAGCGTGATGAGCTGATCGAGCTTGTCGGCGTCGACGCGGATCAGGCGGCTGTCCTGGGCGCGATCGCCGGACTTCTGCTGGCGCGCCTGCTGCTGGCGTTCGAGTGCGGCGTCGACGACTTCCTTTGCGACGGCACCCTCGGCGACGAGCAGTTCACCGAGCGGGCGCGCGTCGGGCATGTGCGCAGTGTCGTCGCCGCCGATGGCTTCGATCGTGATCATGCAGTCGTCGCGCACGAAATCGAACACCGCCTCGATCGTCGCGCGCCCGGTCGTGCTCGCGAACTCGATGTCGAAATCGAGGTAGCAGACTTCCGGATCCATTTCGGCGAGCGCCGGCAGACGCGCGAGGCTGGTGTCGACGCGCACGAGGTCGCCGAGCGTACCGAGATAGCGCAGGAACGACAGCGGATCCATGCCGTTGCGCAGGACCTCGGATCCGAAACCGAGGGCGATGTGCCAGCGTTCCGGCGCCGGGGCTGCCGGCACCGCCGCCGGGTGCGCCGCCGGGGCCACCGCCGCCGTGTCGCCGCCGATGCGTGCGGCGAGTTCGGCGCCCAGCGTCGCGCCGGCGTCACGCAGTTCATCGGCGAGCGGCATCTCCGTCGTCGCCGGTTCGATTAGCGCGCCGATGTGATCGCCACAGCGCAGCAGCAGCAGGCACAGCGTCGGCTCGAACACGATCTCGCCGCTGCGTAGGCGGTCGAGCAGCGTCTCGACCTGGTGGGTGAAGGCGACGATGTGCTCGAAGCCGAACAGGCCGGCCGAGCCCTTGATCGTATGCGCGGCGCGGAAT
>JADZCB010000395.1 GCA_020851775.1 Gammaproteobacteria bacterium | reverse complement strand
TCGATGGCGTCGACTACGAGGTCTGCCGCGCACGCGAGGCGGAGCGCGTGCACCTGACGCTCGGCGGGCGCACGCACAGCGTCGGCTATACCGAAGCGGTGACGGCTGCCGCTCTGTCCGGCAATGCCGGCAACGAAGTGCGCGCCGACATGCCCGGCGTCGTCGTCGAACTCCATGTCGCTCCCGGCGACGAGGTCGCCGCCGGCGACGTGCTGCTGGTCATCGAGTCGATGAAGATGCAGTCGACGCTGGTCGCGCATCGCAGCGGCGTCGTCGACGCCGTCCATGTCGCCAGGAACGCGCCGTTCCAGAAGGGCGCCTTGCTCGTTTCCCTGCACGCGCCGGAGTAGTCGCCGATGGCCCGCATCCAGTCCTCCCTGAATACCGGCAGCGCCGAGTTCAAACGGTACTACGCCGCGAGCCAGGCCCGTCTCGCGGAATTCCATCAACGGCAGCACGACGCGCGCTGGAAGCGTCCTGCGCGCGACGTCGAGCGGCTCGCGAAGCAGGGCAAGCTGTTGCCGCGCGAACGCGTCGAGAAACTGCTCGATCCGGGGACGCCGTTCCTCGAACTGTCGACGCTTGCGGCGAACATGGCCTACGACGGCGAAGCGCCCGGTGCGAGCTGCATCGTCGGCATCGGGGTCGTCAGCGGACGCGAGGTGATCGTCCATGCCGACGATTCGAGCATCAAGGGTGGCGCGTGGTATCCGCTGACCATCAAGAAAATCGTGCGCTGTCTCGACATCGCGATCGAAAACCGCCTGCCGGTCGTGCATCTCTGCGACAGCGCCGGCGGCTTTCTGCCGCTGCAGTCCGAACTCTTTCCGGATCGCTACATGGCGGGCCGGATCTTCCGCAACCAGTCGATGCTGTCGAAGATGGGCGTCAAGCAGCTCGCGATGGTCTTCGGCCACTGCACGGCGGGCGGTGCCTACATCCCCGGGCTGTCGGATTACGCCGTCATCGTGCGCGGCACCGGCGCCGTGTTCCTCGGCGGGCCGCCGCTGGTGAAGGCGGCGACGGGCGAAGTCGTCACGGTCGACGAACTCGGGGGCTGCGATCTGCACACGCAGGTGAGCGGTACCTGCGACTACCCGGCCAGCTCCGAGGCCGAAGCAATCGCCATCGGCCGCGAGATCGTCGCGCAATGGGATCGGCCACGGAAATGGCCGCTCCAGCAGGATCCGGTCGAGTCGCCGTACTACGACCCGGACGAGCTGCTCGGCATCGTCCCGGACGACATCAAGCGGGGCTTCGACATGCGCGAAGTGATCGCGCGCGTCGTCGACGGCAGCCGCTTCCACGAATACCAGCCGGCCTACGGCACGACGCTGGTCTGCGGGTACGCGAACATCTGGGGCTACAAGGTCGGCATCCTCGCGAACAACGGCGTGCTGTTCAACGATTCGGCGCTGAAGGGCGCGCACTTCATCGAACTGTGTAACCAGAACGAGACGCCGCTCGTGTTCCTGCAGAACATCACCGGTTACATGGTCGGCCGGGAATACGAGGCGCGCGGCATCACCAAGGACGGTGCGAAGATGATCATGACCCAGACGTGCAGCCGCGTGCCGAAGTTCACCGTGATGTGCCACGGTTCGTTCGGTGCCGGCAATTACGGCATGTGCGGACGTGCCTTCGATCCACGCTTCGTCTTTGCCTGGCCGAATCACCAGATTGGTGTGATGGGCGGCGAGCAGGCGGCGAAGACGCTCGCCGAGGTCAAGATGCGCCAGCTCGAACGCAATGGACAGGCGCTCGATCCGGCGGTGATAGACGGCGTCTACCAGGAAACGCTGAAGGCCTATCAGGAGCAGCTTTCCGCCTATTACTCGACGTCGGAACTGTGGGACGATGGCATTCTCGATCCGCGTGACACCCGCAATGCGCTCGGCATCGCGATCAGCGCGGCGCTGAATGCACCGCTCGGTGAGCCCGGATACGGCGTACTGAGATTCTGATACCCGCAGCAGGTCGGTGCACAGACCGGAGGAGGCACGATGTCCCAGTTCCGTCTCGAGGCGAAGGACGAATACACGCATCGTCCGACTGCCGAACACAACTTCAACGAGAGCGTCTATACCAACGCCTTCGACGCCGGCGGCCGTCACGGCGGCTGGATGCGTCTCGGCAACCGCGTCAACGAGGGCCATGCAGAGCTGTCCGTGTGCCTGTATCTGCCGGACGGGCGCGTGGCCTGCCAGTTCCAGCGCCCGCCGATCGCGAGCAACGATCATCACGCTGCCGGCGGTCTCGTCTACACCGTGCACGAGCCGTTCAAGGACGTGCAGATGCAGTACCGTGGCGAGGTGATGCTGCTCGACAATCCCGACGCGATGCGCGATCCGCGCGCCGCCTTTGCGAATGCGCCGCGTGTCGCCTGCGAGGTCGACTGGCGGCATCACGGGGTGTCGCCGCTGCACGGCGGTGAGCCGCTGACCGCCGCGCAGCCGACGATGTACGGCCGGGACTTCTCGCTCGGCCATTTCAACCAGCACACGGCCGTGCGCGGCCACATGCGGATCGGCAGCGAGACCTTCATCGTCGATGGTCACGGCTGGCGCGATCACTCCTGGGGCCCACGCTACTGGACGAATATTCATTTCTACCGGCTGTTCATCGGCAACTTCGGTCCGGACCGCGGCATGATGATTCTCAAGATCACCGATCGCGAGGGTCTCACGCGTCGGGTCGGCGTCCTGCAGGTCGATGGGGACTACGAGGAAATCACCGATCTCGACGTGCTGACCGAATGGACGCCGCAGAAGGATCCGCGCGTCGTGCGTCTCGGTGTGCGGACGGCGCGCCGCGCGGTGCGCATCGATGGCGAGATTCGTACGCTGGTGCCCCTGCGCAACAGGCGCAAGGAAGGCGACTTCAGCTTCGAGTCGCGCATTGCCGAGGGTTTCACGCAGTGGACCTGGGACGACAGGCAGGGCTGCGGCATGACCGAGTACATCGAAGTGCTCGACGACGGCCAGCCGGTCGGCTGGCCGCTCTGAGGCCCGGATCCGCGCGATGGGGACTAAGGAATCGGCGGCGGTTACCCTGCGTGAGACGATCGTCGCGGGCCTGACTCGCGCGATCGTCCGCCGTTACGGCGAAGCGGCGACGATCGACGACGTGGTGTTCACGACGCTCGGCGGCTCGAACCGCACGGTGCTGTTCGACGTCGTCCACGGCGGGACGCGGCAGCGTCTCGTCTTCCGCCAGGAGACCTACAGCCTGCCGTCGTCGCCGTTCATCGCGCCGGCGATGCAGTTCCGCCTGCTGAAGGTGGTGCACCGTGCCGGCATCCCGGTGCCCGCGCCGATCTTCGAGTTCGACGCGCAGGACGATCTCGAACGCGCCTACGTCGTCGCCTTCGTCGACGGCGAGACGATGCCGCGGCGTCTGCTCGACGCGCCGGCCTTTGGCAACGCGCGTGAACGCTTCTGTGCTCAGGCCGGTGAACTGCTCGCACGGTTGCACGCGATCGATCTCGACGACGTCGGCTTCCTCGCCGGCACGCCGGACAGCCGCGATCCGCTCGCCGCGATCCTCGCGCGCCTCGACGCCTGGGGCGAACCCCATCCCGCGCTCGAACTCGCCGTCCGCTGGCTCGAACGCCATCGCCCGCTGAACCAGGCGCGCCGGGTGCTGCACGGCGACTTCCGCACCGGCAACATGCTGCTGGATCACGCTGGTATCCGCGCCGTGCTCGACTGGGAATGCGCCCACCTCGGCGCGCCGGCCGAGGAAATGGGCTGGCTGTGTCTGCGCTCGTTCCGTTTCGGACATTACGATCGCCCGGTCGGCGGCTTCGGTCAGCGCGC
>JADZCB010000394.1 GCA_020851775.1 Gammaproteobacteria bacterium | reverse complement strand
CGATCGGCAGCGAACCGCGGGTGCCCCAGAAACGAATGCGCATCGTCTAGCGCTCCGTCAGTGCACGCAGCCCGGCGTCGAGCGACGCGTGCACCGGAAAGACGAGATTGAAGCGCGAGATGTCGAGCACCTCGGCGACCATCGGCTGGGGCGCGGCGACGGCGAGACGCCCGCCGCGCGGCTTCATGGTCTTGGCGGCAATCATGAGGACGCGCAGTCCGGCGCTGGAGATGTACTCGAGCCTCGACAAATCGCACAGTAGCGCCGGCCCTCCGCCGGTGCAGGCAGTGAGGTGCGGCTCGATCGCCGCTCGGAACTCGTCCGCGTTGAGGTGATCGATGCGCCCGGCCGGGCTGACGACGATCACTTCGCCGAAGCGACGCGGGCTGAGCTCCATAGCGACTGCTCGTGCAGGATGACGGCTGGATTCTAGGGTGGTCGCCCCGGGGCCGGCAATCGTCGCGCCGGCCGCAATAGCCGGCGGGGAGAGGGGCACGCCGCTGTGTACCCGGCACTCGCCGGCCACCGGGCCGTGACGATGCCCGACGTCCGGCGGTCCTGGCGAAACACGACGCCGGCGGTCGCGGCTGTCGAAGTCGAGCCGGAGCGCGGAACGCCGGCCCGTCGTGCCGCAGTGACGGTTCAGCAGCTCGCGTGAATGCGCAGCAGATTATGGTAGACGCCGGAGAGCGCGAGCAGGATCGGATCGGCCGGCGGGCGCTCGCGCGTCAGCGCCTGGATCGCCTCGTCGAGATCGAACAACGTCACGCGCGCATCGGTGTCGCGCACCATGCTCTCGATCCAGAAGAAGGAGGCGATGCGCTCGCCGCGCGTCACCGGCGTGACCTGGTGCAGGCTGCTCGCCGGGTAAAGCACGAGATCGCCGGCGTCGAGCTTCACTTCCTGCACGCCGAAGCGCGTATCGACTTCGAGCACGCCGCCGTCGTATTCGTCGGGCGCGGAAAGGAACAGCGTCGTCGACAGATCGGTACGCATGAGGCTGTCGGTACCGGGCAGCCGCATCACCGCGCCGTCGACGTGGGCGCCATAGGTCTCTCCGACGCCGTAGCGATTGAAACGCGGCGGATAGAAGCGATTTGGCAGCGCAGCGGAAACGTAGCGCGGCGTCGCGCGCAACCGGCGCAGTATGTCGTCGACGAGCCCTGCGCGGGCAGCGGCCTCTTCATCGGCCTGGCGGTTGTGCTTGACGGCGCGGCCGAGGCTGCCGGCCGTGGCTACGCCATCGTGCCAGGGCAGGCGTTCCAGTGCTTCCCGCAGCGCCGCCACTTCGTCCGGCGAAAATACTTTCTCGATCGTGATGAGCATCAGTCTTCTCCTGGCGGGCGCACGAGCAGGTCGGCCGAACGCGCGGCGGCGGATCCGGTGCAACCCGTCGCCGCCATATATAGCGCGAGTTCCTCGCGCAGCAGTTTCAGCAGATGCGCGACGCCGAGCGCGCCGGCGACCGCGAGTGCATAGATCTGGAGGCGGCCGATCAGCACCGCGTCGGCGCCGGCGGCGAGCGCCTTGAGGACATCCTCACCGCCGCGGACGCCCCCGTCGAAGAGGATCGTGTACGCGTCGCCGAGCACGGCGCGGATGCTCGGCAGCACGTCGAAACTGGCGGCCACGCCGTCGACGGTGCGGCCGCCGTGATTCGAGACGATGACGCCGGCAAGCTCGAGTGCGCGGCAGATCTCGGCATCGGCTTCGTGCGTCACGCCCTTGACGAACACCGGCCGCGCGCTGACTTCGCGCAGCCAGGCCAGCGCATCGCGCCCGACGGCGCCGCGCCGGCAGCGCTCGAACACCGAAACCGGGCCCTGAAGCAGCGGCGGCGGATCGGCGGCGAGTCCGGACGGGAGCGTGAAGCCGGCGGCCAGCGCCCCGCGACTCGGCAGCTGGGCCGCTGCGTCGACCGTCACGACCACGGCGGCACAGCCTGCGCGTTCGGCGCGGCGCAGGCGCGCGAGATCGGCCTCGCGATCCTCGCTCAGCCGCAGCTGATACCACCAGCCCGCCGTCGCCGCGGCTGCGACCTCCTCGACGGCACGGGTCGCGAGACTGCTCAGAATCAAGGGCGTGTCGGCGGCCGCCGCACCGCGCGCAGTGTCGACCTCTGCCCCCGCATGGACGAGGCCCTGGTAGGCGACGGGCGCGAGCAGCACGGGCTGGGGCAGCGGACGGCCCAGCAGCGTCGTCGCCGTCGACGCACCGGTCAGCTCGCCGAACACGCGTTGGCGCAGGCGCACGCGCGCGAAGGCCGCGCGGTTCCAGGCGAGCGTACGATCCGCACCGCTGCCGCCAGCGAGATAGGCAAAGGTCGCGGGCGCAATGAAATGCGGGGCGAGCACTTCGTAGTCCGCGGCGGCGATCACCTCCGCGGGAATACCGGCGAGGGGCGGGCGTTGCGTGTCGTGCATGAGGATTCCGCAAGTGGTGAGGGTGATTGTGCCACGCCCGACCGTCGGCAGTGCGCCGTCCCCGAAGGGCCGGCGCGTGCCTACGCTCAGAAGTCGTAGTTGACCGTCAGGCGCACGTTGCGGGCGTCGCCCTTGTAGAGGAACGCACCCGACTGGTAGCCGGCGAGGAAATAGTCCTCGTTGGAGACATTGCCGACGTTCAGGCGCACATTCGCGTGCTTGTTGATGGTGTAGTCCGCGAACAGATCGCCCACCGCATACTCCGGTATCGGCTGCGTATAGCGGTTGAGGGCGTCGAAGGACGGCGCGGTATCGGGCTGTCCGGCGTACCTCTCGCTCTCGTACTTCATCGCACCGCCGAGCGCGATTTTCTCCGTGGCCTGGAAGCGAAGCTGGAAGGACGCCGTGAGATCGGCGAAGTTGCTGAGCGTCTTGCCGATGCGCCTGGGATTGTTCGAATCCTGGATGCGGGCATCCATCCACGCCACGCCGCCCTGCGCGGACAGGCGCTTCGTGAGGTTGCCGGCGAGTCCGAGCTCGACACCGTTGATCCGGCTCTGGCCGGTGTTGAGCGTGCCGAGGTTGTCATAGCGGTTCGGATCGCCGGGGTTGGTGATCGCGGTCTCGAACACCTCGTCCTTGTTGATGCGGAAGATCGCGGCCGTCGCGAGCAGCTTCTGATCGAACAGGTTCCACTTGGTACCGAATTCGAAGCTTTCGGTTTCCTCGGGCGCGCCGCTGTACTCTCCGTCCGGTGCCACCGCGAGACCGCCGTAGGCGCCGCTGGTGCCGACGTCCGATTCGCCGCCGTTGATGTCACTGGCTGTCGAATACGCGAAGTAGACGTTGGCGTACGGCAGGAACTTGAAGGTCAGCCCGGCGTGGTAGCTCCAGGTCGAGTCATCCAGATCGAAGCGGCGCTCCACACCGGCGTTGCTGCGCGTCAGCAAGTCGTAGGTGTAATCGTCGTGCCGAACGCCGCCGAACGCCGCCCAGCGCTCGGTGATGTCTACCGTGTCCATCAGCGAATACGACACGGTCTCGATGCTCCAGTCGCTGTCGTAGGCGCTCTTTGCGATCACGCGCTGCATGAAGCCGTTGACGTTCGGCACCGGGCCGCCGTTCGCCTGCGTCGCGCAGAAGCCGTTGTCGGGCGCGGTGCCCGGATCGTTGCCGTCCGGCAGCTTGCAGTTGGAGGTATTGCCGATGCTGAACACGCCGTTCACCGCTTTGTGATTCGTGTATTCGAGACCGACGTTGAACCGATGCAGCATGCCGAAGAGGCTGCGATCGACGAACAGGTTCGTCTGATTCGCGAGGTAGTCGATGTCCTGCCAGCCCTGGTGCGTGCTGAGCGTGATGGTCCGATACGCCCCGCCCGGGTTCGTCGGATCCGTGTTGCCGTAACGCGCGCCGGTGGCGACGTAGCGGTTCGCGGCCTGGCCGAGGCGCGTCGCGTTGCTCAGGCGCAGCGTCGGATCGAAGGCGTACGAGAGCCGCGCCGTGATCGTGTCGATGTCGGAGCTCAGGAAATCCTGATCCTGCGCATACACGGGGACGTCCGTGGCGGGTTCGCGATCGCCGGTCGCGACGCTGCCGGTGAGGAAGAAGCCGAGATCCGGCGTGTCCTCGGCGCGCAGCACATAGACGTCGAGCAGCGCGGAAAACTGCGCGTTCGGCTCGTAGAGGCCGGACAGCGCGAGACCGATGCGCTCGCGGTCGGCCGGATCACGATCTGGCACGTCCTCGTAGGCGTGCAGGAAATTGCCGCGCACCGCGAAGTCCTCGCCGAGCGGCTGGTTGACGTCGATGGTCGTGCGGTGGTGATGATCGGTGCCGATGGCGGCCGACAGCTTCGTGAAGTTGTAGTCGCGGCTCGCTTGCTTGGTGATCGAGTTGATCGCACCGCCCGTCGTGCCGCGGCCGCCGAAGCTCGAGTCCGGGCCTTTCGAAATCTCGATTTGCTCGACTGCGAAGCTCTCTCGGATGCTCATGCCGGGATCGCGCAGGCCGTCGACGAACACGTCGCTGCGCGCTTCCTGGCCGCGGATGATGTAGCGATCGCCGAACGCGTTGCCGTTCTCGCCGGTGCCTAGCGTGATGCCGGGCTGGGTGTCGAGGATCTCGCGCAGATCGGTGTAGCCGGAATCCTCGATCTGCTTCTTGGTCAGGACCTGGATGTTCTTCGGCGTGTCCGCGATGTCCTTGCGATAGCGCGAGTCACCCGATTTCTTCGCCTTGTACGGGGCGCCCGGCTCGGCGTAGGGATTGGTGTCGAGCGTACGATCCTGAATCGAGATGGTGTCGAGATCGACTACCTCGCCGCCTTCCGCGGCCATCACATGCGGCGTGATCACGGCGGCGGACGTTAAGCTCAGCACCAGCGCCGTACGGCGCAACTCGGACTGCGGGGAACAAATCTGCCCGCGCAGCGAGCGCGGCTTCTTGACGGACGTAGTCATCGCTTTCTCCCAGGGTTGCTGCGGGGTCTGGCGGCGGCTACTACCCCTCGAAATTTCTTGTGTATGTCTGTTCGCTCGAGCTGCTAACGATCCGTCAGCAGCGAGTATTCGATCGGGACCGACAAGGTCAGGCTGCTCTTGCCCATCGACGGCGGAATCGCCGGCAGCGGGCTCGCGCGTGCGAGCATGCGCTCGGCCGCGTCGTCGAGCGCTGCGTGCCCGGAGGTGCGCTGCACGTCGGCGAAGGTGACGCGTCCCTGCGCGTCGATGGTGAACTTGAGCACGACGCGGCCCTCGATCTTGGCCTTGCGCATGGCCGGCGGATACACCTTGAAACGGTTCAACTGCTGCAGCAGCGCGGTGAAGTACGCCCTGTTGTCCTGCGGCGAACCCGTGCTGCCGGCCGTGCGTTCCGGTGCTGCCGTCGGTGCCGTGGCCGCCGTCGCCGCGGCGACGGCCGGCGCGGAGGCCGCGGCCTGCGCCGGCGCCGGCGCCGGTGGTGTCGGCACAGCTTCGGCGGCGCGCGCGACGGGCGCGGGAGGCGGCGTCGGCGCGACGCGCGGCAGCGGCTTCGGCAGCGGCTTCGGCGGCGGCGTGGCGGCGCGTTTCGGCTCCGCGCTCGCGATCTCGCGCACCGCGTGCGGGGCGCTGCTGGTCAAGGGCTTCACCTTCGTCTTCGTCGGCTGCGGTGCTTCCTGCACCGGTGTCGGCTGCTTGCGCGGGAGCGTGCGCATCGCGAGCGGCGACAGGTGCTTCGGCTGCTGCGCGCGCGGCTCGGCGGGCGCGGCCGTCGGCGCCTGGACGATCTGCGCCATGATCGGCGCCGTCGCACTGAGCGGCGCCGGTTCTACGCGCACGATGAGCAGCGCCGCGAGCACCACGAGATGCAGCAGCACGACGCTGCCGAGATCGAGCGGACCGGGCTGACGGGGAACGGCGAGCTCCATCTCAGTGTCGCTCCGTCGGATCCGTCACGAAACCGATGCGCGTCAGACCGGCGGCCGACACCGCCGACATCACGCGCACGACCTTGCGGTAGGGCGTGTTGCCGTCGGCGCGGATGTGGATCTCGGGCTCGGGCGAGACCTCGCGCAGTTCGTCGAGGCGCGGCACCAGCGCTTTCCACGGCAGCTTCTCGCGATTCCAGTGCAGGGCGCCGACGGCGTCGACGGACAGCGTGATGGTCTGCGGTTCGACCTTGTTCGGCGTGCTCGACGCCTTCGGCAGATCGATCTTCACCGCGTGCGTCAGCAGCGGCGCCGTCACGAGCAGCACGATCACGAGCACCAGCATGATGTCGATCAGCGGCACCATGTTGATTTCCGCGTTGGCCTGTTCGCGGGCATTGCGTGCGCTCGCGCGGATCATGGCGCGCTCGCCGTCGGCGCATGGCGCCAGGCGCACTCGTCGGCGAATTTTTCGAGCTGCGCGATTTGCAGCCGGATCTGGCGCTGGAACGCGTTGTAGGCGAGGCCCGCGGGAATCGCGACCGCGAGGCCGCACGCGGTCATGATCAGCGCCTCGCCGATCGGGCCGGCGACCTGGTCCAGCGAAGTCTGGCCGGTGGCCGCGATCTTGATCAGCGCGTGGTAAATCCCCCAGACGGTGCCGAACAGGCCTACGAAGGGCGCGCTGGACGCGATCGAGGCGAGCGTCGTCTGCCCGGATTCGAGTCCCGCAACCTCGTCGTCGAGGCGATGCTGGAGGCTCGTCAGCAAGCGGGCGGTGGGCGTGGGTGCCTGCGTGGCGGTGTCGAGGCCGGCGAGCGCGATACGGGCGAGTGGCGCGCGCGGCGCGTGGGTTTCGATGATGTGCCTGCGCGCGGCCGGCATGTCGATGCCGGCCAGTTCGCGCAGAAACTGGCGATCGCGCCGGCGCGTCGCCACGCCGCGGCGCATGCGACCGACGATGATCGTCCAGCTCAGGATCGACATGCACAGCAGCACGGCGAACAGGCCGGCTCCGACGGCGTCGGTATG
>JADZCB010000393.1 GCA_020851775.1 Gammaproteobacteria bacterium | reverse complement strand
CCAAGCCGGATCCGCCGGCGGCTGGAGCAGGATCGCGAGTACCTGCGCATCGCGGCTGTGTTCGCCGAGCAGCCGGCGGACGCGTTGCAGCAGGCCGAGCGGGCGATCGCAGGTGGCGTCGCAGGGCACGGTCCCGAGCCAGGCGAGCGTCCATTTTCCACGCAGCGCCGTCAGGTCGGACGATCTGCCGGCGAGATCCTCGAACACCTCGCCGGCGAGCGGCGTCACGGGATCGAACAACTCGCCCCGCTGCGAGCGCCCGTCGGGTCGCCAGTCGGGAAAGGCGATCAGCAACCACGCAGCGACGAACGGCAACGCGGAGATGAGGATCAGTGCAAGCAACGTGCGGCGGCCGGCAGCGAGGCGCGCGGTATCCGATATCGAACTCATGTCGCCTCCTGCGCCGACCTCGCCCGCGCGCGACGCGGGCCACGCAACAGGCGCAGATAGATAACGCACGTCAGCCCTGCCAGGGCCGCCCATTGAATCGCATAGCCGAGATGCATCGCGCGCTTCTCCTCGAAGACGACCGGCGTGCGTTTGAGCGCCGCATCATCCGCGCCGCTCTGGCGCAGCACGAAGCCGGCCGCGAAATCGCCGGCGCGCTCGCGCATCACATCGATATCGAGCCAGGGCCACACCTCGCTGGCGAAGGCCGCAGCGGGTACATCGCCGAGCACCGCACTGTGCGACGGTGGCGCGTCGAGGACGGCCGCGAGGTCGACGCTGCCCGCCGGCGCGGGCGCGGCGGCCAGGCGCGTGCGATCGGGCGACCATGGCACCCAGCCGCGGACGACCAGTACGCGCGGTCCCCCGTCGGCGACCACGAACGGTGTCACGACCAGGGCACCGGCCACACCGTCGCGCACCTGGCTGTCGAGGTAGACCTGGGCGGTGGCATCGAACCGTCCGCGCGCCGTCACCGTCCGGAAGCGCAGCTCGTCGCGGTAGCGAAACGCAGCGTCCAGCGCGAGCGGGCTTGCCCGGCTGCGCTCGACCATGGCGTCGTGCACGCGACGCTTCCAGTGCGCCCGCTCGAGCTGCCACCAGCACAATCGCAGGCACGTCGCGATCATCGCGATCGCAACGAGCGTCAGGATCAGCGTCAGCCGCTGCGCAGGAGCCCGCAGCGGCATCGATTCACAAACCGTGCGGCTGCACGAGCCCGACGAAGATGCCGGCGATCAGCATCACGAACAGGGCGAGCGCGAGGCTGACGCGGATCGACAAGGCCCGCGCGACGCGGGTCTTGTCGACGTCACCATGGTCGCGCGACAGAAAGTACAGGGCTTCGAGGAGAACGCCCACCGTCAGGGCCATGAGCACGATTGCCGGAAGCTTGAAAACGATACTGTCCATTCTCTTCTTCCTTCGCCCGGCACCGTGCCGGGGCCTTGCTACATGATGTATACGAAGATGAAGAGCCCCAGCCAGACCACGTCCACGAAGTGCCAGTACCAAGCCACCGCTTCGAATGCGAAGTGATTCTGCGGGGTGAAATGGCCTTTGAGGCTGCGCCCGAGTATCGCGGCCAGCATGATCGAACCGATGGTCACATGCAAGCCGTGGAAGCCGGTCAGCATGAAGAAGGTCGATCCGTAGACGCCGGACTGCAGCGTCAGATGCATGTGCTGATAGGCCTCCTGGTACTCCCAGGCCTGCATCACGACGAACAGCAGTCCGAGCGCAACCGTCAGCGCAAGCCCGCGGATCAGCAGTGTGCGGTTACCGGTTTTCAGTCCCCAGTGTGCCCAGGTGACGGTCGCACCGCTGGTCAGCAGGATCACGGTGTTGAGCGCCGGTACCCCCCACGCGCCCATCGGCTCGAACTCCTGTTTGATGCCGGGGCCCGAGCGCGGCCATTCGGAGAAGAACTGGTTGTACAGCAGCTCGTGGGTGCCGGCGAGATAGCCCGTGCCCGTCAGCCAGTCGGCAGCGACCGTACGCAGGTAGTACAGCGAGGCGAAGAAGGCGAGGAAGAAGAACGCTTCCGAGGCGATGAACCAGATCATGCCCTGACGGAAGGAACTGTCGACCCGCTCG
Organism: Gammaproteobacteria bacterium; assembly: GCA_020851775.1. Taxonomy (GTDB): domain Bacteria; phylum Pseudomonadota; class Gammaproteobacteria. The sequence continues at coordinate 5,839 of JADZCB010000393.1, read as the reverse complement.
TTGTACAGGCCCTCGGTATTTTCGCGGACGATGTCGCCGAACCAGGCGAACAGCAGGTAAGCGAACAACGCGAGCGCGAGAACGACGAGGACGTTGCCGACCCACAGACCGTTGATCGAAAGTCCGGTGCCGAGCAGCAGGCTGAACACCGCGGCCGTCATCAGGATCGGCCATGGGCTCGGATCGGGAAGGTAGTACTTGTTCACGGAATTGGCCATGTCTCGACTCATTCCTTGCTGCTGAGGTTGAGCGCCGGCGCCGCGGACGTGGCCGCGTCATGACGCAGGAAGGTGTACGAAAGCGTGAGCGCACCGATGTCATCCGGCAGTGCAGGTGCGACCTGGAAGCGGACGATCATTTCCCGGCTCTCGCCCGGACCGATCGGCTGATCGCGGAAGCAGAAACAGTCGGTCTTGATGAAATGGCGTTCGGCCTGCCACGGCACGATGGTCGGGATCGCCCGGCCGACGATCGACTGGTCGGAGCGGTTGCGGACGCGGAACTTCATTTCCTGCAGCGTGCCGACGCGGACTTCGAGGCGCCGGATGTCGGCGACGAAATCCCATGGCAGATCGTTCGGTACGTTGGTATCGAAGCGCACCGTCACGAGGCGGTTCTGCGGCGTCGCCACCGCCACCGGTGCACCGGGTACGGCGGCCGCTGCACGCTGCAGGCCGAAAACGTCGCAGATCAACGAGTACAGCGGGGCAATCGCAAAGCCGACTGCGAACATCGTCGCCGGCACGAGCGCGAGCCACAACGCACCGCGTCCACCACGACGTTCTCCAGGTTGCGGATCGCGCATCGCCGGTCGCTCCGCGTCAGGTGCCTACTTGATGACCGGCGGATCGCTGAAGGTGTGGAACGGAGGCGGCGACGGCAGCGTCCATTCGAGGCCCTCGGCCGCCTCCCACACCTTGTCGCCCGCCTTCCGCCCGCCGCGGATCGTCTTGATGATGATGATCGGCAGCAGGATCTGCGAGAGACCGAAAATGAACGCGCCGATGCTCGAAATGGCGTTGAATTCGGTGAACACGAGGTTGTAGTCGACGATGCGGCGAGGCATGCCCGCGAGCCCGAGGAAGTGCTGCGGGAAGAACGTCAAGTTGAAGCCGATCATCGTCAGCCAGAAGAAGATCTTGCCGAGCTTCTCGTCATACATGTGGCCAGTCCATTTCGGCAGCCAGAAGAACACGCCGGCATAGAGCCCGAACAGCGCGCCCGGGATCAATGCGTAATGGAAGTGTGCGACGACGAAGTACGAATCGTGGTACTGGATATCGCCAGGAATGACCGCCAGCATCACGCCGGTCATGCCGGCGAAGGTGAACAGCAGGATGATCGCGATCGCGAACAGCATCGGCGTTTCGAAGCTCATGGCGCCACGCCACATCGTCGCGATGAAGTTCAGGATCATCAGACCGACCGGGATCGAGATCAGAATCGTGCCGATCATGAAATACGTCACTGCCGCGAGGGACATGCCGATCGTGTACTGATGGTGAGCCCAGACCAGCATGCCGATGGCCCCGATCGAGATCATCGCGCCGACCGTCGAGGTGTAGCCGAACAGCGGCTTGCGCGAGAAGGTCGGCACGATGTGGGCGACGATCCCCATCGACGGCAGCAGCAGCACGTACACCTCGGGATGGCCGAAGAACCAGAACAGATGCTGGAACAGCACCGGATCACCGCCGCCGGCAGCATTGAAGAAGCTGGTGCCGAAATGTCGATCGAACAGCAGCATCGTCACGCCGCTCGCGAGTGCCGGCATGATGAGGATCAGCAGGAACGCCGTCACCATCCATGCCCAGCAGAAGATCGGCATCTTCATCAGCGTCATGCCCGGTGCACGGGTGTTGAACAATGTGACGATGATGTTGATCGAGGCGAGGATTGATGAGATGCCAAGAATGTGGATGGTGAAAATCAGCAGGTCCATCGACATGCCGACTTGCAGCGACAACGGCGGATAGAGCGTCCATCCGGTGTTGACCGGCGTGCCACCGCCCGGCAGAAAAGGCACGACGATAGAGCAGATCAGCAGCAGACCGCCCGCGGCCAGCATCCAGAACGAGAGATTGTTCAGGCGGGGGAGTGCCATGTCGGGCGCCCCGATCATCAGCGGAATCATCCAGTTCGCCATGCCGGCCGCGGCCGGCATCACCGCACCGAACACCATGATCAGCGCATGGTTGGTGACCATGTTGTTATACAGATCGGGTTGCAGGAACTGGATGCCGGGCATGAACAGTTCGGCCCGCACCAGCATCGCCATCAGGCCGCCGGTGAACAGCATCAGCAGTGCGAAGATCATGTACAAGGTGCCGATGTCCTTGTGATTCGTGCTGAGCAGCCAGCGGCGCCAGCCGGTCGGCGTCGCATGGGAATGATCGTGAACCTCGTGGCCGTGAATCGTGACCGTGGACATGCGTGGATCTCCTTCGATGCTCAAGGCCGACGCGCTATTGCGCGGCGGCGGTGTGGCTGGCGGCGCGGGCTTTCTCGACGTCGGCTGGTTGCACGACGTCACCCGTGTCGTTCCCCCACGCGTTGCGTTCGTAGGTCGTGATGGCGGCGATATCGAGATTGTTCAGTTGCGCCCATGCCTGCATCGCCGTCCCCGGAATTCCGTGCACGATGATGTCGAGGTGATGGTCGACCGTGCCGAGGACGATCTTGCCGTCGGCGAAGAAGCCGCGATCCGCGAGCGGCTTGGTCAGATCGGCGCCGGCCGGGAATGGCTGGCCGGCGATCAGCGGCGGGAAGGCCGGCGGCAGCCCCTTGCCGTCGAGCTGGTGGCAGGCCGCGCAGTTCTTGTTGTACGCGTCGCGGCCGCGTTCCATCAGGTCCTCCTTGCTCCAGACCTTGTCCGACGCCGCTTCCGCGGCAGCCGCGGCGGCGACCTTGCGCTGATCCTCGACCCAGGCGCCGAATTTCTCCGGGCTGACCGCTTCGACGACCACCGGCATCTTTGCGTGCCAGGTGCCGCACAGTTCGGCGCACTGACCGCGGAACACGCCTTCGCGATCGAGCACCGTCCATGTTTCGGTCACGTAGCCGGCGATCGCATCTTTCTTCATGCCGAGTTCCGGGATCCAGAACGCATGATTGACGTCGGCCGAGGTGTGCAGGAAGCGGATGCGAGTGCCCGTCGGCAGCACCAGGCGGTTGTCGACTTCACGCAGATAGTGATCTCCCGCTTTTGCAGGCGGCAGCGCACGGCTTTCGATGTTGAGCTTCTGATCCAGATACTCGAATTCCCACCACCACTGGTGGCCGACGACCTTGACTTCGAGCATGTCCTCGTCCTTTGGCACCTGCCAGATCTGATGCAGGACATTTTCCGCGCTGCCCGCGATGGTGAGGTCGACGCCGAGCACCAGGATCGGCACCATCAGCCAGGACCAGCGCGCGAACTTGCTCAGGTGGAATGTCCGGTCGGGCGTCGCGCCGCGACTCTTGCGGTGGACGAACAGTGAGTAGCAGACGATCGCGTAGATGATCATGAGCAGCACGAACGTGATGCCCATCGTCAGCATGTGGATGTCGTAGATGTCCCGGGCAGCGGGCGACGCCGGCGCCGGGAAATTGAATTGCATTTCGGCGCCGACCGGCACGGCGAAAGCGCTTCCGAGACACAGCAGACCGCCCCGGCGCGCGTGGCGCCAGTTTCCCCATACCCGCATTCTCAAGCCTCCCGTTCAAGCCGGAGCATCGAGTCGCAGGCAGGGACGAGGTGCGGCCAGTGGCAGCCGCCACGCGCATCAACCTGCGATGCTGGCTTGTATTTCGTTATTCGTATCTGTGCTGCGCCCGCGCCGGACCTGTGCCGCGCCGGGGGCGCCCTTGCCATCCGTTCACTGCCGATCCTGCCGCGCGCCGGAGCGGACGCGAGGGGCGGTGTGCCCGCCTGCAAGCGAACCCGGGTGCGACGTTCGGTCGCACCCGGGCCTCGAACATAGGGAAACCGTTCTTGCAAGACAATTGATCTAGATCAAGCAAACGTGTCGGGCCTCTCGTGACGATTCAAACGGTCCGACGCGCGGCGGGGTGTCGGCGATCACGATCGGTCACGGCGGTGTCCATCGTGCGGTATGGGCGCGGGGAGTATCTGGCTTTGGATTCGAAGATTCTTGCGCTGGTCGTCTGCGGGCTGATGCTCGCAGGTGTCGTCGGTGTCACGCTGAACATCATGCGGCAATCCGAATCTGCCGTGGCCGCGCGCGTCCGTGCCGCGCTGGCCGGCCGACTGACCGGGCTGCGGCTCGGCCGCATGCTCGCGCGCCGCGGAATCGCCACCTCCACTTATCTCGACGGCGTGACGACCGACGTCGCGCGCCATCAGATGTCGGCCTGTGAAAATTGCGCGGCGGTGGCCCGCTGCGAGGCGGCGCTCGAAATCCCGGCCGCCGGCGCCGACTTTTCGTTCTGCCCCAACGACGAGACGATTGGCGCGCTCGTCCCCGGCGCGGCCGACGATCACGAAGCGTCCAGCGCCGCAGGTTGCGCACGCGCCTGACGACGGAGGTTCCGCTGCGCAGGTGCGAGGCACGTCAGGCCACGTCGCGACCGTCTGCGGCCACGGGTTTGCAATCACGGTGCACTCTGCTCTCCAGACCGAACGTGACTCGATGCCGATCGAAGACGGTGATCGCGAAGCGCGATCCACCGCCGCCGTGACCCAGGTCAAGTGCGCCAGCGAGGCCGCCACCTAGGCTCGTCGACGGATCTGTATGCAGCGGGTCACGGCGATGAACGAGCCTCCTTTGCGCAGCACGGTGTCCGGCCTTCCGCTCGCCGGTTGCTATGGTCACGGGGATGTCCCGGCCGGGGCGGCCGCTGCGGCCGCCACGCGGCCGGGGGAGGCGCCGTACCTGCGCGGTGCCTATCCCGCGATGTACCGCGAGCGGCCGTGGCGGATCTTCCAGTTGAGCGGCTTCGGCAATCCGGCCGACGAGAACGCGCGGATTCGCTTCCTGCTCGAACAGGGCGAGCACGGCTTCATCATGGAGCACGATCGCAACACGGCCGATCATCTCTACGATGTCGATCATCCCGAAGTGTGCGCGCGACGCGAGGACGTCGGGCTCACCGGTGCGGTGATCATGGGCGTGCGCGATTTCGACACCGTGCTCGACGGCATCGATCTCGCGCGCACCTATGGGCACCCCGGGGGCGGCGTGGTGCAGCACGCACCGTTCGCACTGGCCTGCTACTGGACGGTGGCGAAGCGCCGCGGCATCCCGTTCACGCAGTTGTCGGGTACCGGTCAGAGCGATTACTTCCTGACGTATCTCGGCTGCATACCCAAGCAGCAGATCCCGACGCGCGCCGGCCTGCGCCTGTGTTCCGACATCATCGAATTCTGTGCCGGGCACCTGCCGCGCTGGGTGCCGGTGTCGATCGCGGGGTACAACGGCGCGGACTCCGGCTTGAACGCCTGGCAGGAGCTCGGCGCGACGTTCGCGAACGCGATCGAATTCCTCGATGACGTCCGCGCGCGCGGACGCATGCCGCTCGAACAGGCGGCGCGCGGCGTCGGCGGCGTCAGTTTCCGCGTCGCGATGGATTTCTTCGAGGAAATTGCCAAGCTCCGGGTCGCACGCAAACTGTGGAGCGATCTGCTGCGCGAACGCTACGGCATCACCGACGAGCGTGCGGCGCGTCTGCGCATCCACGTCGTCACGGCGGGTTCGGCGATGACCTATCAGAGGGTGTTTACAAATTTAAGCAGTTAGTCTGCGCATGAGTAGGCGCGCTTCGGTGAGCCATACCCACGCCTCGGACACATGAGTAAGACGGTCGTGATGCATCACCAAGCGTCGCGCGCGTTCGT
>JADZCB010000392.1 GCA_020851775.1 Gammaproteobacteria bacterium | reverse complement strand
GTCGGCGGCAATGCGAACGCCGGCTCCCTCGTGCTCGTGAACGGGGCGACCGGTCAGCGTCTCGGCAGTGCCGACGGCATCAGTGCGAATGAATTCTTCAGCCAGAACGGCTTGAACTTCCTGAACGGCAATCTCGTCGTCGTGACGAGCGAACTCGCCGATACCGTCGACGGGATCGACGCCGGCGCGGTCGTCGCCGTCAACCGCACGACGGGGGCTGTCGCCGGTCGTGTCGACGGCACGAGCGCGAACGAGAATCTCGGCGCCTTCGGCATCATTACCCGCAGCAACGGCAACTACTTCATCCCGAGCCCGCTGTTCGACACCGGTGGCGGTGTGTTGAACGCCGGCAGCGTGATTCTCGCCGACGCCGCGACCGGCAACGAACTCGGCCGCTTCAGCGGCGACACCGCAAACGAGCAGTTCGGGTCGAACCGCCTCGACTACTCGCTCGCCAACGACGACATCCTGGTGATGGCGCCGACGCACGGCAACGGCGCCGGCATCGTCGTGCAGTTGTCCTCGACACCGATCAGCCCGAGTGTCATCAATCGGGGGTCCGGTGTGCAGGGGGCCGGTCCCGGTGATGGCATCGGTGCGATCGCACCCGTGTTCCTCGGTTCCGGCAACTACGTCGTCGCCGCGCCGAACTACACGGTCAGCGGCAACGCCGGCGCCGGCGCGGTGTTCGTGATCGATGATGCGACGGGCCTGAATGCCTTCGCGCCGATCGAGGGCCTGCAGTCCGGTGAAGGCCTCGGTGCGACGGTCGATTTCAACCTGTTCGGCTTCGGCGCCGATCGTTTCGTCATTCGCGAGTCGGGTCACGGCTTCCAAAGCGAAGGCGCGATTTTCTTCGTCGACGGTGCCGACGGCGGCGGCGTGATCCGCCAGCTCGACGGCAATACGTCTGACGTCCTTGGGACCCAGCCGCTGTTTCTGACCGGCAACGGCAATGTGATCGTCGGCAACCCCAACGCACTCGGCAACACCGGCGAAGTGCTGTTGCTCGACAGCGCGAACAACTTCGTGACGATCGGCTCCGTCACCGGTTTGTCCGCCGGTGAACGTCTCGGTGACTTCTCGATCGGCTCCGTCGACACTTCGGCACGTGCTGCGTTCGGGGATTTTCTGATCTTCAGCCCGCAGCGCACAGTCGGCGGCAAGACCAACGCAGGCGCCGTAATCCTGGCGAGCCAGACCGATCTCGGCGGCAACGCGATTCTGCGCGGCGTCATTTCCGGCGCCGAGACCGACGACTTCCTCGGCGCGGACGCGGTGGTCCAGAATCTGGCCGACGGCGACTTCGTGATCTTCAACCCGGATGCCGACGATCCGCTCGGCACGCCGGGCGGCACCAACGACGAAGGCGCGATCATCCTCGCTAGTGCCGCCGGCGCCGAACTCGGCCGCCTGTACGGCCAGAGTGATGGCGAGCGCCTCGGCGACGAATTCCAGGTCTTCGAAGCGCTGACCGGCAACGGCAATTTCTTCATCACCTCGCCCACAGCCGATCCCGGCACGGTGGCCGACGCCGGCAGTGTCTATCTCGTCAACGGTACGAACGGCGCGCTGATCGGCCAGGCCGATGGCGACACCGCCAACGAAGGCTTCGGCGACAGCATCGACCGTTTTTCGCTGTTCGCCACTGGCGATGTGCTGATCACGAGCAGCGCGGGCCACGCCGGCGGCGGCACGATCGTCCAGCTCGCCTCAAGTGATCTCGGTGGCGGCAACATCGTGCGTGGGCGGCTCGACGGCGTCGCGGGTGCGGGCACGGCGGAAGGCCTCGGCGATTATGGCACCCAGATGACGGCCGGCGGCACGCGCTGGTTCGCGGTGAGTCCCTTCGCCGACGTCGGCGCCAATCCCGATGCGGGCTCGATCTATTTCGTCGACGCGGCGACGGGCAATCTCGTGAGCCGGGTCGACGGCGTCTCCGCGAACGAGAACTTCGGTAACTTCGGCGTGCAGACGAGCACGGATGGCACGCATTATTTCGTGCGCAGTCCACTCGCCGACGTCGGCGGCAACCCCGACGCGGGCGCGATCTATTTCATCGACACCGCCACCGGCACGCTCGCGAACCGTCTCGACGGGATTTCCGCGAACGAAACCTTCGGCGATTTCGGCAACACGAGCTTGTTCTCGTTCGGCACGAATCTGTTCGTGACGTCCGAACTCGCCGATGTCGGGGCGGCGGCCGACGCCGGGCGCGTGCTCGTGACGACGCAGGCGGGCAGCGTCGTTGGGCAATTGCTCGGCAACCACGCCGGCGAACAGCTCGGCAGCAGCTTCCAGTTCGTCGGCTCGGACATCTGGGTCTTCGCACCGCTGCATGACAACGGCGGCCTGTCGGCGGCCGGCGGCATCTTCTCGGTCGCGAATCAGAACCTCGGCAGCGGCATCGTGCGCGCCAGCCTGCTCGGCGGCGCGGCCGGCGACAATCTCGGCGTGCAGGGCGCGAATTTCATCACCGGCACGACGGCGTTCATCCGTGTACCGCTCGCCGATGTCGACGGCATCACCGATGCGGGCAGCGCGATCCTCGTCAACACCGGCCTGCAGGAGATCGGGCGCACCAGCGGCACCAGCGCGAACGAGCAGTTCAGCAGCCAGTTCTTCACGTCGCTCGCCAACGGCAACCTCGTCTTCCGCAGTGCGCTCGCCGATGTCGACGGTCTCGTCGATGCGGGCGTCGTCAAACTCGTCAGCCGCACCACGGGCACGCTGATCGGGCAGACGGCCGGCACCAGCGCGGGTGAGATGTTCGGCAGCAACGGTGTGCAGTCGCTCGGCAACAACGGCTTTCTGATGGTCAGCGAGGACGCGGACGCCGGCGGACTCGTCGATGCCGGTGCGGTCGTGCAGATCAGCGCGGACACCGGCCTCGAAATCCAGCGCATCGTCGGCATCAGCGCGAACGAGCACTTCGGCAGCTTCGGCTCCCAGCAGGTCGGCAGCCGCCATGTCTTCCGCAGCCCGCTCGCCGACATCGGCGGCATCACCGACGCCGGTCGGCTCGTATTCTTCGATCCGACCTCGACGAATCAGGGCGGTACGCAATCGAACGTGTTTTTCTCGACGAACGCGAACGGCGATTTCGTGATCTCGACCGGCGCGATCGCCAATGCGCTGAACGGTGGTGCGACGCTGATTCTCGAATCGAACAACGACATCCTGCTCGACTTCGGAGCGGACCTGACGGCCAGCGCCGGCACGCTCGTCCTGCGCGCGGGACGCTCGGTGATCATCAAGGGTCTGCTGAACCTGCCGGATACCGACATCGAGATCACCGTCGGCGATGACCAGCCCGGCATCGACCTGCAGCAGCGCGGCAGCGGCCCGAGCGAGTTCGCGATGTTCGATCCGCAACTCGTCGGCAAGAATGTCTCGATCACCGCGGATCTCGTGACCCTGACCGGCGGCAGCACGTCTTCCGATACTGCACCGCTGGCGTGGGAACCGATCGACGCGATCAGTTTCTTCGAGGATTTCCGGTTGAACGGCACCGACTATCCGGCGACGTTCGTGCTCGGGCTCGAGTCGCTGACGGTCACGGCGGACACGATAGCGTTGCATGGCGGCGATGCACCCGGCGCGTTCGCGGCCCTGGTCTCATTCGGCGCATTCGACGTCACCGCGAATGGGATCAGCCTCGTGCCCGGCACCGAGCCCGGCAGCCATGCCGTGTTCCTCGGGCTCGGCGGGCAGGGCAACTTCGACTTCGACAGTTGCGACGGCTGCGGCTCGACCTTCCTGTTCACCGATCCGTTTCTCGCCGCGGGCGCCCCGGTCTCGGGCTTCTTCGTGACCGGGCTCGTCCAGAATCTCGCGGTCGACAGCATTCTCGCGATGCTCGATCGCGACGATGACGACAGCGAAGACGAGAAGAAGAAGCGCTGCAACTGAGGCGCCGCCAGCGGCGTCCCGATCCTCCGCGTGGGGCCTGCCGTCCGGCCGGCCCCCCTGTTATCCTGCTGCTGCGGGCCGCGCACGCGCCACAGGCGCGTCATTCGAGAACGTACCCCCGCATTCGTACACCCGTCAGCGAAGCACAGGAGACCTCCGATGCGCGAACTCACTCTGGCCGAAGTCAAGACACTGCTCGACGAGGGCGTCGCCTATGCCCAGTCGGTCGGCCGACCGAGCTCGGTCGCCGTGGTCGATTTCGGCGGTCACCTGCGCGGTGGACTCCGGCCCGACAAGGGCCGCATCGCGAACATCATCATCGCCGAGAAGAAGGCGTGGACGGCCGTCGCCTTCCAGCGCCCGACCGACATGGTGCGCGACGTGATGTTGCCGGGCGCCATGGGCTACGGCCTGCAGCACACCGACGAGCGTATCTGCATGGTCGGTGGCGGGTTCCCGATCTTCGACGAGCAGGGCGATATCATCGGCGGCATCGGCGCGAGCGGCGGCACGATCGAAGAAGACTGTGAATGCTGTCTCGTCGGCATGCGCAAGCTCGGCTTCAAGACCGAGTTCGTCAATCCGCTCGCCGCGAAGAAGTAATCCCACGAAGCATTCCGACATGGGCGCCATCCGCATCGATCCGGTCACCGCGACCGACCCGTCCGGCCTGCCGGCCGAACTCGGCTTCGGCCGCTACTTCAGCGATCGCATGTTCAGCCAGCGTTACGCCGCCGGCGGGTGGCACGACGCGCACATCGGTCCCTATCGAGCGCTGACGCTCGATCCGGCCGCGCAGGTCTTTCACAACGGGCAGATGATCTTCGACGGCACCAAGGCCTATCGCCGGCCGGACGGGGGCATCAACCTGTTCCGCGTCGAGAAGAACGCCGCCCGTTT
>JADZCB010000391.1 GCA_020851775.1 Gammaproteobacteria bacterium | reverse complement strand
GGTGTTGCAGGTGACGCCTCCGCATCACGCGCGATGTCGGCCCGATCGGTCGATGCCTCGGGCACGGGTGCGTTCTGCTGTGCGCCGCCGCCGTTCGTCATGCCGGCCGGCAGGCGCAGCACGACGCCGCTCCGCAGACGGTTCATGTCACCGCCGACGAAGGCCTCGGGATTCAACGCATGGAGTGCGCGCATCGTCGCCGGCAAATCACCGCCGTGCGGGAGGTGCTTCGCGATCGTCCACAGCGATTCGCCCGATCGCACGGGACCGTAATGTTCCGTGCCCGGTTCGATGGCCGCCGGCGCGGCGACGGTCGCACGCGAACGTGCGACAATGCGCGCGATGTCGTGAGTGCGTACTGCGTGGGGCGCGATGCGCAGTGCATAGCGCGCGACGACCGCCCCTCGGGTCGTGTTCACGCGCAGACGGAAATGCAGGCGCTCGACACGCAAGGGCGTGTCGGTCGTGACATGCAGATAAGGCCGCGCGCCGTCCCGTGCGAGGCGCGCGACGACAGCCGCGCCCGCTGCGCCGTCGCGTGCGAACACATCCGGCAGCACGTCGACACCCGTCAGCGTCGCGTACTCGCCGGGCGCGAGATAGAGCGGCACGAACGCCTCGAGGCGGGCGCCGAGGGCGCCGTGACCCTCGATCGGTCCGAGGCCCACCGCCTGCGCCAGCGGTGACGACGACAGGGCGGCGAGCAGCAGGGTCGTTCTGGCGTGGGTGCTCACGGGGATCTCCGGAATCGCCGCCGGGACGGCGGCAAGTACGCAAAAAGCTTAGCCATTTTTTCGGGATTCCGCCGGTGCGGCGAAGATCCGCGGCGGCTACCCCGAGTCGACACCAGGAGTTAGCGGCCACGCATGTCCCGACTTTCACGCAAGCCCGGTCCGGCGGCGTTCGATCGCGACTATTTCGAGCGCTATTACGCCGATCGCCGCACCCGTGTCGCGAGCGACGATCAGAGCATCCTCGTCTGCAGTTTCATTCATGCCTACGCCGCATTTCTCGATTGGCCGGTGCGCTCGATTCTCGACATCGGCGCCGGCACGGGTCGTTTCATGCGTCCGCTGAAGAAGCTTTGGCGTGACGTGCGTTACACGGGCGTCGACGTCAGCGATTACGCGTGCCACGCCTATGGCTGGCAGCACAAGTCGATCCTCGATCTCGATCGCGGCCGCTACGATCTCGTGCTCTGCCACGACGTCCTGCAATACCTCGATCGCAAGGACGCGATCGCCGGCATCGAACGGCTTGCGGCGCGTTGTCGCGGGTTGCTCTACTTCTCCGCGATGACCAGCGAAGACTGGCGGGACAATGTCGACCGCGCGCGCAGCGATCGCGATGTCCACCTGCGCAGCACGCGCTGGTACCGGCGCGAACTCGGCCGCCACTTCCGCAATCTCGGCGGCGGCGTCTTCGCGCAGCGCGACGCGCCGATCGTCACGTTCGCGCTGCACGCCTTCGATTGAAGAGAATGACGCAGGTCGTGCGGAGGAGAATTGCCACCGAGCAGCACAGACCGGTCGCTGCTTCACTGCCTGTCAATGTTCTTTCTCTTCTTGCCCTCTGTGTTCGGTGTTCGGTGGCAACTGTGTTACCGGGTCGCCCGCAACGGAATGAACGCCAGTGCGGCACCGTTGTTGCACCATCGTTCGCCGGTCGGCTCCGGGCCGTCGCCGAAGACGTGGCCCTGGTGGCCGCCGCAGCGTACGCAGTGATATTCCGTACGCGGCAGGATCAGCTTGTAGTCGGTTCTGGTCGCGAGATGGGCCGGGATGCTCGTGAAGAAACTCGGCCAGCCGGTGCCGCTTTCGAATTTCATCTCGGAACTGAACAGCGGCAGGCGGCAGGCACGGCAGACGAACACGCCTGGACGGTGTTCGAGATTCAGCGGGCTCGACAGCGGTGGTTCGGTGTCCTCTTCGAACAGCACGGCATAGCTGTCCGCAGGCAGCCGCGTGCGCCATTCGGCACGCGCTATCGAGACCGGCTTCGCATCGGGTGCGATGTCGGCCTGCGGGGCGAGGAACTCGCGCCAGCGCCGCTGGATATCGGCGGCACTCGCCTGCCGCGCTCCCTGTGTCGCCGCCGCGCGGGCCACGCGCGCCGGCACCAGCATGAACAGAGCAGCGGCCGACAGGAAATGGCGGCGATCCATCGGATCATCCGGCGCCGGAGATCGCACGGCACGGCAGGAATCTCGAACCCCATCCGCCGCTGCGATCACGGGGTGACATGCGCATGCTCACCGGCGTCCGGCAGCGCCGGCATCGCCTGCTGGGCCAGGTAGGTCGTGAAGTCGACCCGATCACTCTGCTCGAGTGCGCGCTGTTCGCCGAGAGACTGCTCGGCAAGCCCCTTGAAATAGTCGCGCAGCCCGGGAGGCAGCGGGTTGGCCCGGAAATAAGCCTCGTGGGCCTGTGCGAGTTCCAGCGTGTAGTCGAAGAACGTCATGCGACGTTCGCGCAGTTCTTGCAACAGGCGCGCCGACGGCAGCGTGTCGGGCTCGCGCAGCAATTCACGTTGTTGCAGCAACGCGAGCCGGTAATGCGGCGTGTGGCTGCCTTCGTCGAGGATATCGCAGATCGGTTCGAGTCCCGCGAGGATGTCCCCGGCCCATTCGCGCAATCCCACGCGCTCGCCGTCCTTGATCAGCACGAGACCCGGTTCGCGGCCGCGCATCGCGACCGTCAGTTCGTTGTATTCGATGCCCCACTGTTCGCTCGCGGAAATCTGCGGGCTGTCGGCGAGCAGACAGAAGATGAGGAAGGCTTCGAGCACCCGCAGATGCCCTTCGACGACGCCGGTCGGTGCAAACCCGTAGACATCGAGCGCCCGCATCTCGACATATTCGACGCCGCGTTCGCGCAGCGCCGCCGTCGGCCGCTCGCCGGGACGCGTCGTGCGCTTGGGACGCATGTAGCTGTAGTACTCGTTCTCGATCTGCAGGATGTTCGTGTTGAGCTGGATGCGGTTCTCGCCATCGTACAGACCGATGACTTCGTACTCGGGGTAGGGGGTCGCGATCGCCCGGCTCAGGCTCAGCACATAATTGTCGAGATCGTCATACGCGATGTTCAGCGCCGCCTGATTCTTGTTCTTGTAGCCGATGTCGCTCATCCGCAGCGAAGTCGCGAACGGCAAATGGTGCGAGCAGGCGTCGAACGGTTTGAAGCGCGCCGTGCGACCACCGAGAAACGAACTGCAGACGATCGGCGAATTGCCGAACAGCAGCGGCACGATCCAGCCGATGCGCCGGAAATTGCGGATCAACCCGAAGTAGTGATCATCGACGAACTTGCGTACCGGCTGCGAGCTGCCGATCACGTCGCGATAGCCGGGCCAGAAGTCGATGGGCAGCGAGTAATTGAAGTGCACACCCGCGATCGCCTGCATGCGCCGGCCATAGCGGTAATCGAGTCCCACGCGGTAGACGTGCTTCATGCGCCCGATGTTCGACGTGCCGTATTCGGCGATCGGCAGCGAGCGATCGTCCTTCAGCGCGCACGGCATGCTGGACGCCCACAGCAGTTCGTCCGGGGTCAGCATCTCGTACGTGAACTGATGCACCTCGTGCAGGAAGCGCATGACGTCTTCGGTGCGATCGAAGGCCGGTGTGATGAACTCGGTCAACGCTTCCGAATAATCGGTCGTCACATACGGATGGGTCAGTGCCGAACCCCAGCGCACCGGATGCGGGGTCTGCGCGATCGAACCGTCGCGGTTGATGCGCAGGCTTTCCTTTTCGATGCCGCGCTTGCCGGTGCGCAGGCCCGAGGCGAGTCCGGCGCGCACCAGCTTGGCAATTCGTTCTTCGGCGAGTCGGTACATCAGGATCTCGGTGCGCAGCATCGGGGAGCCGCGGGAAGGGCAGTATAGCGGCGTCGTCCGGGTGCGGGATGGTTTGATACGTCAGCGCCGCTCGCATACGATCGGGGCGCCATTCCCGACACCAGCACGGTCACCTGCTTGAACACCATCCTCGTCGCCAATCGCGGAGAGATTGCCTGCCGCGTCATCCGCAGTGCGCGCAGCCTCGGCGCGCGTACCGTCGCAGTCTATTCGGATGCCGATCGCCACGCGCTGCACGTGGAGAGTGCCGACGAGGCTGTCCACATCGGGCCGGCCAAGGCGATCGACAGCTATCTCAACGTCGAGGCGATCCTGAACGCCGCGCGGGCCACGGGCGCGACCGCCGTCCATCCGGGTTACGGCTTTCTGGCCGAGAATGCCGATTTCGCACGCCGCGTCGCCGCTGCCGGCCTTACGTGGATCGGTCCGACGCCGGCGCAGATCGAGGCGATGGGCGACAAGGCGCGGGCACGGCACATTGCACAGGCAGCCGGCGTGCCGGTGGTGCCGGGCAGCGATCGCTTCCCTGGCGGTCAGCTCGACGGTCTGGCCGCGGCAGCAGCGCAGGTCGGCTATCCGCTGCTCGTCAAAGCCGCGGCGGGCGGCGGTGGGATCGGCATGCGGCTCGTCGAGCACGAGGATCAACTGCTGAAGACCGCCGAAGCGACGCAGACGATGGCGACGCGTTCCTTCGGCGACGGCACGATTTTCCTCGAACGCTACATTCCGCGCGCCCGCCACGTAGAAATCCAGGTGTTCGGCGCCGGCGATGGCCGCGCCATCCATCTCTTCGAGCGCGACTGTTCGATCCAGCGGCGGTTCCAGAAAGTGATCGAGGAATCGCCCGCCCCCGGACTGCCGGACGATGTCCGCGCACGCATGGCCGAGGCTGCCGTAGCGCTCGCGCGTCAGCAGTGTTATGCGGGGGCCGGCACCGTCGAGTTCATCGTCGACGCCCGCACCTTCGAGTTCTTCTTTCTCGAGATGAACACGCGCATCCAGGTCGAGCACCCGGTGACGGAGATGATCACCGGCGTCGATCTCGTCGCGCTGCAGTTGAAGCTCGCCGGCGGCGATCCGCTCGATGAGCTCGATCAGGCCCGGATCGTCCCGCGCGGGCATGCGATCGAATGCCGGCTGTACGCGGAGAACCCGGCGAAGATGTTTCTGCCCTCACCCGGCAAGCTGAACCGGTTGACGTTGCCGCCTGCCTCCGCGCAGGTGCGTATCGATACCGGAGTGCGCGAAGGCGACACCATCACGGCCTACTACGATCCGATGATCGCAAAGCTGATCTGTCATGGTCCCGATCGCGACGCCGCGCTGGCCACGCTCGACGCGACCCTCGCCGAATGCGCGATCGACGGGATCGCCAACAATATCGACTTCCTCGGCCGCGTCGTGCGCCACCCGGCCTTCCGCGCGGGCGAGGTGTTCACCGGCTTCATCGACAACTACAAGACCGATCTGCTCGGCTGACGCCGGCCGTACCCGGCTCTCGATCGAACCGCAGCAACCAGGGGACCACTGCGATGATTTACGACGAACCGCGCTTCCTGCCAGGCGGAGATCGCTTTCTCGAGATCGAGTTCGGCAACGAACTGAATCTCGAGCTCAACTTCCGCGCCCAGGCCCTGGGTCAGGCCGTGGCTGCGGAAGGTGTCCGCGGTGTGACCGAGTTCGCGCCGTTCTTTTCCGCGGCACTGGTCCACTACGATCCCGACGTGATTTCCCGTGCCGACCTAGAGCGCGAGCTGCATCGCCTGCTCGAGACCTGCACCGCGCTCGACGACCTGGAGATTCCGAGCCGGCTGATCTACATGCCGGCGATGTACCTCGATCCATGGAGCGCCGAGGCGATCGACCAGTACATCGAAAGAATCAACCCGGACAAGGAGCGCGATCCGGACTTCGTCGCGCGGCTGAATGGACTCGAGGACGCGCAGCAGCTCGTGCGTGTGCATTCGGGCACGGAATATTGGATCGCGGCGCTCGGTTTCTGGCCGGGCACGCCGTTCATGATGCCGCTCGATCCGCGTTGCAGACTGTTTGCGCCGAAGTACAACCCGCCACGCACCTTCACCTACAAGGGCACGATCGGCATGGGCGGTGGTACGACGGCGATGTACCCGGTCGACGGACCCGGTGGCTACCAGATTTTCGCGCGCACGCCGGTGCCGATCTGGGACGTGCAGCAGCGTCTGAAACCTTTCAAGGAAGCGCCATACCTGCTGCGCCCGACCGATCGCATGAAATACGTGAACATCACGCGCGAGGAGTTCGAGATGATCGAGCGCAAGTGCGAGGAAGGCACGTACGAGATGAACGTCGTCGAGTATCAGAAGTTCTCACCGAAGAGCTATCGCGCGTGGGTCGCGACGCTCGACGTCAACGCGCGTTTCTGAGGAGGGGCCCATGTTGGAAGTGGTGAAACCGGGGCTCGAGACCAGCATCCAGGATTGGCCGGGACGCCAGGGGTATCTGAAATTCGGCATCCCGTGGTCCGGGCCGATGGACGACTGGTCGTTCCGGCTCGCGAATCTCCTCGTCGGTAACCCGCCGGGCGCCGCTGCGCTCGAATGCCAGTTCATCGGGCCGACGCTGAAGTTTCAGCGCGATGGTGTGTTCGCACTGACCGGCGCGGACATGCAGGCCAAGCTCGACGGCCAGCCCGTCGCTACCTGGGAAAGCATCGCGGCGAAGGCCGGGCAGACGCTCGAACTGACCTTTCCGAAACTCGGTGCACGCGCCTACATCGCGCTGGCCGGCGGTTTCGCGAACGACGTCGTGTTCGGTTCGCGGGCGACGTTCCACAAGGGAGGGATCGGCGGCATCGGCGGGCACGCGATCAAAGCCGGCCAGGTGTTGCCGGTCGGGCCCGGGGCGGGCCGGGCAGGACGCCACGTGAAGACCACGGCGCGCCCGTCGATCGTCGCCGACAAACGCTGGTCGATAGAAGTCTGTCGCGGCCCGAACGACGACTGGATCGACGACGCCGGCCACCGCCGTTTCGTCGACACCGAATGGAAGCTGTCGTCGAAGAGCGATCGTGGCGGCTATCGTCTGGAAGGTCCGGACTGGACGTTTACCGACAAGGCTTACAACAAGCCGCCGGAGCACGGTTCCGAACCCGGCAACATCGTCGATCACGGCTATCCGCTGGGCGCGATCAACCTCGCCGGCCAGACGCCGATTATCCTCGTCTGCGACTGGCCCGATGGCGGCGGATTCATCAATCCCTATACCGTACCGTCCTGTGCGTTCTGGAAGCTCGGCCAATCGAAACCCGGCGAGCGCTACAGTTTCCAGGTGATCACGGTCGAGGAAGCACAGCGACTCGCACGCGAGATTACGGCCGCATGCAGCGACGCGAGCATCGAAGAGTAACGAAACAAGGGTGGATCAGAACATGGCGCACGAAGTGGAACTGCAGACGGCCGGCAACATGTGGAAAGTGCTGGTCAAGGCGGGCGACAAGGTCAAGGCTGGCGACACGCTCTTCATCATGGAGGTGATGAAGATGGAGGTCCCGCACGAAGCCCCGGCCGACGGTACCGTCACGGCGGTCAACATCAGCGAAGGCGAAGAAGGGCTCGATGCCGGATTCGTTGCGGTGGTGATTGACTGATTTCCGAGTGGGAGCAGTCACGGCGGGTGGGGATTGCCAAGAACACCGAGAACACCGAGGAAGACGGGGTTGACGTGAAGACCATGGAACGCTGGCGCCCATACAGGCGATGGCATTTCCGATCCGCCCTGTCACTCCTCTCTTCCTCGGTATTCTCGGTGGCCAAATCACATATCCTGTCAGACGGTACGGAATCCGGCGGTGGCTTCGCTCAGCGCGTGCGGCCGAGTCCGCGCTGCGCCATCTCCACGGCGCGGAACACCGCGCGTCCCTTGTTCAGCGTCTCCTCCCATTCGAGTGCGGGCACCGAGTCGGCGACGACACCGCAGCCGGCCTGGATGTGGAGCCGGCCGTCCTTGATCAGCGCCGTGCGGATCGCGATCGCGGTGTCCATGTTGCCGTTCCAGGACAGGTAGCCGACGGCGCCGCCATAGACGCCTCGCTTGGTCGGTTCGAGCTCGTCGATGATCTCCATCGCCCGGATCTTGGGCGCGCCGGACAGCGTCCCGACCGGCAGCGTCGCGCGCAGCACGTCGATCGCGTCCTTGCCGGGCAGGAGTTCGCCCTCGACGTTCGACGAGATGTGCATCACGTGCGAATAGCGTTCGATGATCATCTTCTCGGTGACGTGCACCGAGCCCGTCACCGCGACGCGGCCGATGTCGTTGCGGCCGAGATCGATCAGCATCAGGTGTTCGGCAATCTCCTTCGGATCGGCGAGCAGCTCACGTTCCAGTGCGAGATCTTCCTCGGGGGTCGCCCCGCGCCGACGCGTGCCGGCGAGCGGGCGCGTCGTCACCGTGCGGCCGTCGAGACGCACGAGGATCTCGGGTGACGAGCCGACGATCTGGAAGTCGGCGAGGTCCATGAAGAAGAGATAGGGTGACGGATTGAGGTGACGCAGCGCGCGGTAGACATCGATCGGCGGCGCGTTCAAGGGCACCGACATGCGCTGCGACGGCACGACCTGCATCACGTCGCCATCGACGATGTAGCGCTTGATCCGTTCGACCGCCGCAATGAAACGTTCGCGGCCGAATTCCGACTCGAAGTCCTCTTCGCGCGCGGGCTGGCCGGCGGGTGCGCGTGTGGTCGGCGCCAGCGGCAACGCAAGTTTTTCCATCAATTCGTCGAGCCTGGCCTCGGCCGCGGCATCCGCGCCGGGCACGGCCGGATCGACGTAGCAGACGAGTTCCATTTCTCCGCGGAGATTGTCGAAGACGACGAACTCGTCCGAGCGCATCAACATGATGTCCGGTGTCCCGAGCGTGTCGGGCGGCGCGCCGTGCGCGAGCCGCGGTTCTCCGTAACGCACGGTGTCATAGCCGAAGTAGCCGACGAGTCCGCCCGAGAAACGTGAGATCGCGAGCGGCGGCGCGACGACGCGGGCGTGGTAATCGCGGATGAAGGCGAGCGGATCGGCACACTCGAAGCGCTCGGTGACGACGCCGTCGTCGGCTATCGTCACTTCGTGGTCGCGGACGGTCAGCACCTGGCGCGCCGGCAGGCCGATGATCGAATAGCGCCCCCACTTCTCGCCGCCCTGCACCGATTCCAGCAGATAGCTGTAAGGCGCGGCGGCGAGTTTCAGGTACACGCTCAACGGCGTGTCGAGATCGGCGAGCACGCGACGCGACACCGGGGTCCGGTTGCAGCGCGCGGTGGCGGTGGCATTGGCGATCATGCGGGCATCCGTTCGAGAGACCGGGCAGGCAAAGCTGTGAGCGCGCAAGCCTAGCAGGGTGATCACGAACGCGCGACGGCCGAGCGCTCAGGATCCGGCTTCGAGCAGTTCCTGGGTGTATTCCCCGTTCTTGAGAAAGGGACTGTCTGCGTGCTCGACACGCTGCGATTTGACGAGCCCGATGCCCGGCGCGTACCACTCGGTTTGCGTCACGGTGACTTCGACTTCGAGGTTGCCGCGATCGGCCGGGACGACCGTCTTGCCGATCGCTTCGACGCGCACGCAGTCGTGATAGCGGCCGGCCGCGACCGACACCGCGTCGTCGTCCGCTGCGATGCGCGCCGTCATGTCGACGGGCAGATAGCGGTTGGCGAGGCGATCTTCAGCCGCAAATGTGCGGCTTTCGATCAGTCGCAGCCGGGATTTGAACTGCCACGACGCGCCCGGCGCAGGCGGCATCGGCAGCAGCACGGCTTCCGCATCGCGCGCCTCTCTGCCGCTGCCCCTCCGGTAGAGATAGGCGCGGTGCTCGACGGCAGTGTCGCCGACCGCGTAGAGATGATCCCACGCGCCCTGCCGCCGCTGTAGCAGCGTGCGGCCGTCGAAAGCGACGTTGGCGATGAACAGGCGCTGACGTCGCGGTTCGTCACGGATGCGGGTTTCAGTCGCGTAATACCACCACAGGCCCGGCGTCGTAGGAAAGACCGAGCGCGTCGTGTCGGCAGCGGCCTCGGCGACCGGCGGTGCCAACGCGGCCGCCAATGCGACAGCGGCGATGAACGACGTGAGTGGAACGACGCACATGGCCTAGGATCGCGCGTCGTCCGGGCGATTGCCAGCGGACGGTGCCGACGGAAGGCTCGTGCGGCGCGATGTCGCGCCGCGGCGGCCCGGAGGCGCGTCCCCTCAGCCGGTGAGGCCGCGATCGTTGGTATAGAAAAGTCCCTGCAGTTCGTCGCTCGCGCAGAGTTCCAGCCGCAGCAGTACGCGCGTGCCGAGCTTGCGCGCGCGACGGAAGACTTCGTCGGACGTCGTGAACGGGACGAAATCGCCGTTCATGTCGCGGTAGCCTGGAAAGCGGGCGATGCGGCGTTCCAAGGACTGTATCGGTTTCATCGTGGGGCTCCCGGGGTCTCCGCGTGTGAGTTTGTCGCTGCACACGCAAGCGGTGTTCCAGTCCTGTGCGTCTTTGCGGGTGACTCGTGCAACTTGCGACGCAGGTCGACATTCGGACCTGTCCGACGCGCGCCGCCTGTGAACACCGTCACGTGGCATAGCGGCGCCGGCCGGGATTGGCTGAAGCGGGTGGGTGAAGAAACGTCGGCGTGCGCGGGCTGCGTGTCGGGTTTTGTCGTCATCCGACGTCGGACGCCGACGAAAATCGTCACTTCTGGGGCGCGCCGCCGGGGCCCGCAGTACCGAACGGGCGCGCCAGCGGTTCGCCGACGAACAATCCCTGGCCCGGCCACGCGACGCTCTTCCAGTACGCTTCGATCGCGGTCTCGCCCGCGAGGTAATGACGCATCACGAGCGCCGGATTCGGAAATTTCTGCGGAAAACTGCACGGCTCGACGACCGTGCCGTAGCTTGCCGTCGCGCCCGCCTCGAGCCAGCGCAGTACGCTCATCTGGTGCTGGCCGTTCAGAACACCGCCGGCGGACGTCAGGTGATCGGCGAGTGCGCCAGGCAGAAAGCCGAGCGTGTCGAGATAGGGCACCCGGGTCGTGCCGGTAAAATAGAACCGCACGTCGTAACGGTCGCGGATGCCGTCGATCTGCATCAGTTCGATTGGCAGCCGGTCGCCCAAGTCGGCACGGATCGCCGGAAACGCCGGGGCCCGCGTGTTGCGTGCCCGGTCGGGTGTGACGACCAGATACGCGCGGCCGGGCGTCGTGAGACCGGTACCGTCGCTGCGCCGACCGCGATCGATGAGCTGTTCGGCATTGGTGAAGCCCGTCGCGGCCAGCAGCATGGCCGGGCGTACGCGGAAGTCGTCCCAGGGCCGCGACGATGTCGAGTCGTAATACGGATTCGGCGCGGTTGCCTTGCAGCCTTCGGCGCAGTAGCGCTTGGCGTAGCCGAACGCGAATGCGCTCGTCACCGACATGCAGCCGACGCGGAATGGATAGGTCCAGGTCAGCGCGAGGGCCTGCACCGTCGGCGGCAGCGCCGCGTCGAGCGCGTGCTTTGCGCGGGCGAACGTCGCCGGATCCAGCGTCTCGCGCGGCGCCCCGAGCGCGAGTTCGACGACGTTGCGGGGGGGGATGCGCCGCTGTTCGGTGTAGTAGACGCCGACGGCGATGCTTTGCGGATCGTCGGTATTGACGACGACGCCGAGCGAACGGGCGTCGAGTGCAGACGCGGCCGGCGTCGCGAGCGCCAGCAGCAGGGTGAGCAGCGGCCAGCCGCGAAACAGCGTCAGTGCGCCTTTTTCAGCGCCTTCATCGCGCGTTCGAGCCCGTCGAGCGTCAGCGGGAACATGCGATCCGACATGAGTTGTTTGACGATGCCTATCGACGGGATGTAACTCCAGTAGTCCTCGGGCTGGGGATTCAGCCATACCGCGTAAGGGTAGACGGCCATCAGCCGCGCCATCCACGTCGCGCCGGCTTCCTCGTTCCAGTGCTCGATACTGCCGCCGACGGCCATGATTTCGTAAGGGCTCATCGTCGCGTCGCCGACGAACACGACCTTGTGATCGGCCGCGTACTTGTTCAACACCTGGGCCGTCGGCATGCGCACGTTCGCGCGCATCTGGTTGTCACGCCACACGGTCTCGTAGACGAAGTTGTGGAAATAGAAATGCTCGAGGTGCTTGAACTCGGCGCGTGCCGCGGAGAACAGTTCCTCGCAGATCTTCACGTGCGGATCCATCGAGCCGCCGACGTCGAGGAACAGCAGGATCTTGGTCGTGTTGCGGCGTTCCGGCACGAGCTTGATATCGAGCAGCCCCGCCTTGCGGGCGGTCGAGCGGATCGTGTCGTCGAGGTCGAGTTCTTCTTCGGCGCCTTCGCGCGCGAAGCGGCGCAGCTTGCGCAAGGCGACCTTGATGTTGCGCGTGCCGAGTTCGACCTGGTCGTCGAGATTCTGGAAGTCGCGGCGATCCCACACTTTCACCGCGCGGCCCTGGCGGCCCTTGTGCTGGCCGATGCGGATGCCTTCGGGGTTGTAGCCATGCGCACCGAACGGCGACGTGCCCCCGGTACCAATCCACTTGTTGCCGCCGTGATGGGCCTTCTTCTGTTCCTCGAGACGCTGCTTCAGCGTCTCCATCAGTTTCTCCCAGCCGCCGAGACTTTCGATCAGCTTCTTCTCTTCCTCGCTAAGATTCAGTTCCTTCTGCTTCTGCAGCCATTCGAGCGGGATTTCGCCGATGATTTCCTCGAACAGGGTCTGCTTGCCGCGAATGTATTCGCCGAAGACCTGATCGAAACGGTCGAAGTAGCGTTCGTCCTTGACGAGCGTCGCGCGGGCGAGGAAATAGAAATCGTCGACGCTGTGGCCGGCGATGCCGGATTCGAGCGCCTTGAGCAGCGTCAGATACTCGGTCAGCGAGACCGGGATCTGGACCTTGCGTAGCCGGTAGAAGAGGTCAGTTAGCACCGGACTTCCTGGACATGAAGACGAGCCGCTCGAACAGGTGCATGTCCTGTTCGTTCTTCAGCAGCGCACCGTAGAGCTTCGGGATCGCCTTGCGCGAATCCTTCTCGCGCAGTGCTTCCGGCGGGATGTCTTCGGCGAGCAGCAGCTTTATCCAGTCGAGCAGCTCGGACGTCGACGGCTTCTTCTTCAGGCCCGGCAGTTCGCGCAATTCGAAGAAGCAGCCGAGCGCCTCGGCGAGCAGGCGCTTCTTGATGTCCGGATAGTGCACCGCGACGATCTGTTCCATCGTCTCGGCATCCGGAAAACGGATGTAATGGAAGAAGCAGCGGCGCAGGAAAGCATCCGGCAGCTCTTTTTCATTGTTGCTGGTGATGATGATGATCGGCCGTTGCCTCGCCGTGATCGTTTCCTTGGTCTCGTAGACATAGAACTCCATGCGGTCGAGTTCCTGCAGCAGATCGTTCGGGAATTCGATGTCTGCCTTGTCTATTTCGTCGATCAGCAGCACCGGCTGCACGTCGGACTCGAAGGCTTCCCACAACTTGCCTTTCAGGATGTAGTTGTGGATGTCTTTCACGCGATCGTCACCGAGCTGCGAATCGCGCAGACGTGCGACGGCGTCGTATTCGTAGAGACCGCGTGCGGCTTTCGTCGTCGACTTGATGTGCCAGGAAAGCAGAGGCCGCTTCAGCGCGCGCGCGATTTCTTCTGCGAGCATCGTCTTGCCGGTGCCGGGTTCGCCCTTCACGAGCAGCGGGCGCTCCAGGGTGATCGCCGCGTTCACGGCCATCATCAGATCGTCCGTCGCGACGTAGCTGTCGGTGCCGGAAAAACGTTCGTTCGACATGATTAATCCCGCGCGAAAAATTGAGCGTACAGTGTACGTCATGAGGTCAGCACTGCCCACGCCGCGCGCCCGTCACTGTCTCGGCGTGCTCGCCGTGTGCGTCTCGATCTCGTGTCCGGTGGCGCCGGCACTGGCCGTCGCCGGTCCGGACGAGCCCGCGGTCGATGCGGGTGTCGCCGCCTATCGCAGCGGCGATTTCGGAACGGCCTTGTCCGCGTTCTCCGCGCCGGCCGCGGCCGGGAATGCACTCGCGCAATACCACCTGGGTCTGATGTACGAACGCGGGCTCGGTGTGCTCGTCGACGAGGTGCGCGCGCGCGACTGGTACGGCAAGGCCGCCGCGCAGGGCGTGGCGCGCGCCCAGCACAATCTGGCGGCGTTGCTGCTGGACGGACGCGGCGGGGACGTCGATCGCGCCGCGGCTCTCGACTGGCTTGCGCGTGCCGCGGCGCAGGGCAGCGCCAGGTCCGCCCATCATCTGGGCCTCGTGAATTTCCGCGGCGACGGCGTCCCGCGCGACTTCGCCAAGGCGCGCGACTGGTGGGAGCGTGCCTTCGCCGGCGGCGTGGCGGATGCCGGTTACAATCTCGGCATCCTCTACCGGCGCGGGCTCGGCGTCGCGCGCGATCCCGCGCTGTGCGCCGAGTGGTGGACCCGCGCGGCGCGGGCCGGATCGCCGCTCGCCCGCCTCGCCCTCGGCAATGCCTATCTCGACGGCGATGGCGTGGTTCGCGATCCCGTGCTCGCCTACGCGTGGTTGTGGCTTGCCGCCGAGGACGGCATTGCCGCCGCTGCGCAGAGCATCACACTACTGGACCAGCAGCTCACACCCGCGCAACGTGCGACGGGCCGTGATCGCGCGCACGAATTCGACAGCGCTCGCGGGATGACACCGAAACCTCCTTGAGTTCCTGCCCACCTTGCCGCCAAGCGCGAAGTTGGCAGGGAAGTTCTGTGCAAGTCCCTGGCAAAAAACTGTGGCATGGCCACGAAAAACGGCGCGTCGGTGGCGAATCGTGAACCAGGTCTCGTCGTCGCCCGGCACGCTTGGCTACGTTTTGCCTCGGGCCGACGCCCAGCGCCAGGCTCAGGCAGTACAAGAAGAGGAACAACGCCGATGGTGAACCCGCTCGAGACGATGTCCGTGTCCGCGGATCCGGTGAGTTGGCAACTGGTCAGGCGCATCGACGAGCAGCGGCAGCATCCGCGCGTCGAACTCGAGATCCCGGTGGCCTTCCGCAATGCGCATGGCCAGCATTGCGCCGCCAGACTCTGCAACCTGTCCGCAGACGGACTGCAGGTCCGCTGCAACGTGGCCACGGCGCAGATCATGCACCCGTTGGGAGGCCGTATCGGCGGTGACAGCCAGCCGATTCTGCAGGCGACACTGGCGCTTCCGCTGGGTGCCGGTCACGAAACGCTGTCACTCGGCGTGCGACTCCAGTACCTGACGGTCGTCGACGAAGAGCCGCGCTGCATGCTCGGCTTCAGTTTTCTGAATCTGCGCCCCAAGGCGCGTCGCATCGTCGAAGCATTCTTCAACGGCCGGATCGACGCCTACACGCACGTCGCATGAAGCCCCACGAGACCGATATCCGTCTGCATGTCTGCGACGCTGCCTTCTGTGCTCTGGCAGGGTGTTTTTGCCGGCTTGCAGGTTGAT
>JADZCB010000390.1 GCA_020851775.1 Gammaproteobacteria bacterium | reverse complement strand
GCGTCGGGCGCGATTCCGCCCGAAGAGGCCATCCAATGGATCTGCGCGCATCCGCAGATCAGGTCGGTCGTGTTCGGCGCCTCGAGCCGCGGCAACATCCGCAGCACGCGCGCGCTGATGGAACGGTACTCGCGCGAACTGATGGTCGCCTGAACTGACCAGGGTTGCGCGATCGGCTGATCGAGGCGGCTACGGAAAAGTCGTCGGTGGCTAATCCAAAGTTCCTGAGCCGTTCGTATGGGGATTGTCGTCAACGATGGGAGCGCGTGCCGCTACGCTGCTGCGCCCCGAGTTCGCGGTAGTTCTCGTACACCCGCGCCAGCACCTTGGCAGGCGTGAACTTGTCGATGGCCTGCACGCAACCGACGCCGGCCTGGCCCGGCGCCCGACGCAGCACGCGGTCCAATCCGGCGGCGAAGGCCTCTGCCGTCTGTTCATGGACCACGGTGCCGCAGCTCTCGTTCACTACCTTACGCACCTCGCCGACGTCCATGGTCACCACCGGCAAGCCGGACCCCAAGGCCTCCAGCAACGCCATCGGCATACCTTCATAAGCCGACGACAGAGCGAACACATCCGCGCTGCGCAGTAGGCGAGCGATCTCCTTCTGGGGCCGCAGTCCCAGAAAACGTACCCGCGGCGCGAAGCCGGTCGATGCCACCCGGCCCTGCAAGCCATGACGTAGTGCGCCATCGCCCACATAGACCAGTACCAGTTCCGGATGTGCAGCGGCTATTCTGGCAAAAGCATCGAACAGCAAATCAGGTTGTTTCGTGATATCGATGCGTCCCACCGTCACCACCAGTTTCGAACTCGGCAACAGGCCCAGTTCGGCACGCATCTGCGCGCGTAGTTCGTCCGCAAGCGCTGCGTCAAGCTCCGGGTGAAAGATTTCTACGTCGACCCAGGTGGGCACGAAGTGAACGCTGCCTGCCCACGACGGAAACCGCTTGCGCAACGTCGAGACGCCGGTTTCGCGCACGCAGAAGGCAGTCTCCAGCATCGGGATCAGTCGGTTCTCCAGCCAGAAGTAGGCACTTGGCAGCACACGCCACCGGCTCTCGGTATTCTTGCTTTGCAGGTGCATCATGTCCTGGTGGAAGAACGCGTTCTTCGGCCGCGTGTCGCCGAAAAAAAGCAGCAGCGGTTCGACACGATGCAGTTCCAGCACGTCGAACCCTCTCATCAGGTCGACGCGGTAGCGCACGACGTTCCGACACAGGCGTAGCGTCGACGGAATCGCTGAACGCCCGCCCGCGTTGTGCTCCACGAATACCGGGAAGAAGTCAAAATCGCGCCGGCCCAGCGAGCAGCGGGTCCAGCGCCCAACAGGGCGCTTGTCGGGTTCGGTGGTCATGCCGACAACACTAAACTCCAGGTCTTCTGGCGCCCACTTGACAAGACCGCGGATGAAGGTGTCGATGCCACCCGCCACCACGCCTAACGGGTCGGCCTGGTAGAAGCTCCGAATGCGTGTGGTCTGCATCAGATACCACTGCCATCCAGTGTCCTCGTCGAACGCGGCCACTCCGACGGAATACATTCCGCAAGGCGCATCAGCCACCCCTCAGCAGTCCGCGTTCCTGCATTTCGCGGAGTGAACGTTCATAGTCTCCGGTCTGCGCGTTCTGCTGCTGCACCCAAGCTACGAAGCGCGCCAGTCCGTCCGTGAATGGTACCTGTGGATGGAAGCCCAACGTCCGCCGTAAGTGGGTCAAATCGGCGATGTTATGGCGGATATCCCCCACGCGGAACATGCCCGACACCGTGATCGGCACATCCCGGCCGAAAAGCTTTGCCAACTCGTTAGCCACCTGCAGCACCGTGGTCTGCTGGCCTGACCCAACGTTGAAGACCTGGTGGTCAGCCGCTGGGCTTTCGATACCGGCTAACGTGGCCGCTACCACGTCGGAGATGTAGACGAAATCGCGACTGGCCAGACCGTCCTCGAACACATTGATCGGCAGTCCTGCAAGAATGCGGCTCGAGAAGATCGAGAGGATGCCGGTATATGGGTTGCTGAGAGACTGCCCGGGTCCATAGACGTTCTGATAACGGAACGAGACCGCAGGAATGCCGCAAGCTCGGCACGAGGTCATGACCAATTGCTCCTGCACCTGCTTGGTGATCCCGTATATTGACGAAGGATGGATCCTGGACTCCTCGTCAGTCGGCATGAGCTTCAATGCAGAGCACCCGGCATCGGTGACCTCGAAACGGCCAGCCTTCATGTCGGCTTCGCTGCGTTGGAGGGGATACACCACTCCACGCTCCTCGCTCAAGTATTTGCCCTCACCATAAATGGCGCGGCTGGATGCGACGACGACCTTGCGCACCGTGGAGGCCACATTGGCCAGTATGTCCAGCATGATAGACGTGCCGCGGACGTTCACATCGACATACTTCTCAATGAAGTACATCGATTGTCCGGTCCCGGTCTCCGCCGCCAGGTGAACTACCACATCCTGATCGGCCAAGGCCCTCGCCCAGTCATCGCGAGAAGTCACCGAGCCGTGCATGAACTCCACCTTGCCCAGGATAGAGGCAAACAGCGGCGATGTGGACGACGGATCGCTGCCGTGGATTTGCTCGGAGAGGTTATCCAGCACCCTCACCTGCCAGCCCTTCTGCAGCATGCGAATTGCGAGGTGCGATCCGATAAAACCTGCACCACCCGAGATGAGCACTCGTTTCATCGCATGAAATCTCACTCAAAAGGTATTCGATGCGAGTCGAGCGCCGCATGGCCGGAGCAGATCGTCGATAAAATGGGCAATCGTGCGAGGGTGAGACGTGAATGGCTGCGCCGCGGCGCGGCGTAGCGCCTCATCCAGACCCGGCCTGGGGACCCGATCGTCGAACACGACATAGTCACTGGGCGCGAAGTGCGGACTTCGAGTGATGTAGACGTTGTTGGTGATGATCTTCGTCCTCGCATTCACGGCCTCGAAACAGCGCATCGTAATGCCGGTCTGTGTGTCGTGGGCGTAATCGATGGTGAACAAGGATTCCGCCATTACCCGCGAATACTCCTCATACGGCACGGGTTTGAACCTGATCTGGCGCCAATACTTGACATACAGCAACGGAGTGCGCAAGAAGTTGAAAACGAAAGTGAAAACGTTCAACTCGAAAATCGATATGTAACTACTGCATGGCTGTAGCGTGCGAAATACGCGATCAATGTAGCGCAGGCGACCGCTGTGATTCCGAACGATCGCCGACACCTCGTATTCATACGACTTGTCCCCGCTCAGCGTGTGGGCCGCAGAGAACAACTCGATCACGGGCAACGACCAGCGCTGTGCATCGCGGTAGTCGAACGTGGCGTACATGGACACTGCCCTCAACCAACGCAGAGGTGAGCGGTTGAGTCGAAACGAGTCCCAGTTGTAGCCCACCACCACACCCGCAGTGTGTCGCAACTTCTCGATCAACCCAATGCTCACCCCGCGACCCTTGAAGATCAATGCCAGGTCATAACGCCGCCCATAACCAAGGTAGCGCCGGTCGAACTCGCGCTCGGTGGCAGTGAAGACATAGGGAATCTGCAGCTTTCCAAGTATCTTGCCCAGCATGCCTCGGGGATACTCGTCGTTGGCAACCGTGACACGGTACCCGCGCCGCTCCAGTTCACCGCAAATATGATTCTCGAACGAGTAGAAATGCCGGGGGACGATCAGCAGACAATGCCTATCCTTCGTCTCCGTGCCGATATCCGTGCGTGATTTCGGCATGATCGCTCCACTCATTCAAACAATCGTGGACACCCATGAATCGTCGGAAAGTCGCGTCAGCACTGGCTTTGCCGCCGACTGGCATGAAATGAACCGGACACTACTGCTGCCGCTTTTCGGATAACTCGGAGGTCACCATGCTCCCCACTTTGCGCGTGTCCAAGTAAATTTCACACATCAAGTCGTACTGTACTGTGAGTGATGGTCGAGACGCGCAATTAACGCTCGGTGATCTGCTTCGGAGTTCGAACGGGCGTACACCGCTATGCCACCCGCGTCCGCGCGACCTCACATCCCGAGGAGCCGCCGCCGGAAGAGTTCGAACAACACTTCGTGGCCTGCGTCGTTGACGAGCCGCCCATCCCCGGAGTCGAACGGAACCATCAGCCTTCGGCCTGCGGCCTCCGACTGGAAGTAACGATACAGCGGCAGAAAGGTGCTGCCGAGCGCCGCCGACGCGCGGCGTTC
>JADZCB010000389.1 GCA_020851775.1 Gammaproteobacteria bacterium | reverse complement strand
TTCTTCCAGACCTGGTTCCAGGACCACGACCGCGACATGCTGTTCAAGGAACTGGAGACCGGCATGAGCGTGATGCTGACGACCTCGAGCTGGCACCCGGATGTGACGCCGGAAATCCTCTGGATCCGCAGCCTCGATCGCAACGAATGGGTGCTGCAGACGAAGATCAGTTGGGAATTCGCCGAGGACTGGCGCGCGACGCTCGGGGGCGATGTGTTCGGCGGGCCACCGTCGGGGCTCTTCGGGCAATTCGACGACACCGACCGCGTCTATACGGAAGTACGCTTCAGTTTCTGAGCCCGGGGCCGGGGCGGCCGTCCGCAGGGCACGTGCTAGACTGAAATCTCAATCGAGAACGGGAGGCGACGTGCCCGCGCCGGGGGCGTCTGCCCGTGGCGAACCCCTATGCCCATCAGAATCAAGCTGGCGCGCAGTCCCAAGGAGATCGACGACGCCCTGTGGCTGCGCCACGAGGTGTTTGTCATCGAGGACGGCAAATTCGGCGGCAAACCGGTGCCCGGCCATCGGCTGGTCGATCACTTCGATGCGTTTCCGAGCGTTTACCACGTCGTCGCCTACGAGCACACCGAGCCGGTCGCGACGATGCGGCTGGTCAAGGACAGCGATGCCGGGCTGCCGGTCGACGAACTCTACGATTTCACCGATTACCGGCGTCTCGCCGTCGCCGATCTGCCGTCGCTGGGGCGCGACTGGGCGGAGCGCAGCGCCCCAGTGTTCGGCAGCGCCGGCATGCTCGCGATCCGCGGCCCATGGCGGCGGCGGCGCGACGTCATCCGGGCGATGTTCCGCATGGCAGCGACGGTGTGCCAGGGTTACGGCGCTTCTCACGTCGTCGTCGTCGTCAATTATGAAACCGCCGGCATGTACCGCCGGCTGGGGTTCAGCGAGCTGTGCGAGAAGATCTGGAACGAGGAAATCGGCAATTTCGTCATTCCGCTGGCCGGCACCACCCAGCAGTTCATCGGCTGGGCACTCGGCGATCTCCCGGACACGGCGCTGAGTTCCTTCCAGGACAGCTTCGAGCGGCTGGTCCTGCGCTCCGGTGAAGTCGTCTTCAACGAAGGCGATATCGGCGAGCATGCCTATGTCGTCGAGAGCGGTGAAATCCGGATTTCGCGCAAACGCGACGGCGATCAGGAACTCACGCTCGCGCATTTGGGTCGCGGCCACCTGTTCGGGGAACTCGCGCTGCTCGACGATCTGCCGCGGGCGGCGTCGGCCACCGCGCTTGTCGACTGCGAACTGATGACCCTCGACCGCCGCAGCTTCGAACATCAGTTGCATGAACATCCCGAGCGGGCGCGGCGCTTGTTCAAGGTGTTCGCCGCCCGGATGCGCTCGATGGACGAATTGGCGATGGTGCTGGCGTTCGCGCACCCGTCGCAACGTCTGGAGTTCGCGCTCGAAGCCGCGCGCAAGCAGGCCGCCCCGGATCGCAGCGAGCCGTCGGTGCTCGTGTTTCGCGGCGGCCCGCGCGAACTGGCCCTGATGGCGGCCGTGGACGAGCAGCTCACACGGGACTATCTCGAGACGCTCGCCGCCGGGGGGCGGGTCAGCTATTCCGAGCGACACATTTCGTTTTCCGGCGGACGGACAGCCGCAGCCTGAGGCGCGGCGACAACAATTGTCACGGCGTGCCGCTCGCTGCGGTGCCCGGCGCGCAGCCGCGTCTACACTGCCGGCTTCAGGATTCCCCCCGGCCGCCGATGTCCGCCACTCGGGACGTTTCGCCCGCGGCGCGCAGGATCGCGCTGGACTTAATCACCAAATAGATAAAAAATGACATCTAACCATCTTGATAGTGAAGGCTTTCTGTCTGCCCCGGCAGACGGATGCCAGACGCGGGACGAACGTGGCGCGAGGAGAACGAACATGGGGGCGACGACAGTGATCGGAAACTGCACCTGGCAACGGCGGCTGTGCGCCGTGTTCGCACTCGGCATGGCCGCCCTCACGCTCGGCGGTTGTTCCATCTCGAATCCATTCTGGTCGAGTCTGCCGGACGCGCCACGCGACAGCGACTACGCCAAGGACTGGGTCTATCGCGTCGGTCCCGGCGACAGCCTGAACATCTTCGTCTGGCGTAACCCGGAGCTTTCGCAGACGGTCGCCGTCCGACCCGACGGTCGTTTCTCGACGCCGCTCGTCAAGGAATTCCTCGCCACCGGCAAGACACCGCCGGAACTCGCGACCGCGCTCGAAAAGGAACTCGGCGAATATGTGCGTGATCCGCTGGTGACGGTCACCGTCGATGGCTTCGTCGGTGAGTATTACGACCAAGTGCGCGTCGTCGGTGAAGCGACGAAGCCGACCGCCACACCGTATCGCCGCAACATGACCGCGCTCGATTTGATGATCCAGACCGGGGGACTGACCGATTTCGCGGCCGGCAACCGGTCGGTGCTGGTTCGTTACGCCGGCGGCAAGGAAGAAGAATACAACGTGCGCCTGGACGATCTCATCCGCGACGGCGACATTTCGGCGAACGTCGCGCTGCAGCCTGGCGACATCATCATCATTCCGGAAGCCTGGTTCTAGTCTTGCCCGCGCATGCCGACAACGCTCTCATCGTTCCGTAGCCGGTAAC
>JADZCB010000388.1 GCA_020851775.1 Gammaproteobacteria bacterium | reverse complement strand
ATCTGTTCGAACGTGCGCGCCGCGACTCTCGCATCAGTCCGGCGGAGGCGCGCGAGTTCTCGGCGATGGATCAGCGCTTGCGTCAATATCAGCAGGCACTCGGACGCGACGGCCTCACGCTGCGCGAGTGCGAAAGCATCGGTCGCGAGATCGCGCGCGAGCGCGAAGCGGTCTATCGCATGACGCGACGGGACTCGGCGCTGGTTCAGTGCCGTCGCGACAACGAGCGTGCGCACGCCGACGTGGTCCGCATGTTCGCCGATGCCGAACGCGCGGGCCGCATCACCCAGCGCGAACGCCGGCGGTTCGACGAATTGCAGCGCCGTTTCCGCGATTACGACGCGGCGTTGAAATCCAACGGACTCACGTTCGACGAGTGCCAGGCGCTCGGCAGGACGATCGCCGCGGATGCGCGCGAGGTGCGGCAGATGGCGCAGGGCCGCTGAAGCGATGCGAATCCCACGCTCATGGTTCTCGACAATGGGTCCGGCACGCGCTTGACCCATCTATTGGCATCGGGCACGCCCCCGGAGGAGCAATGCGATGAGCGATGACTTGATCCGTCTGACCGCCACGGAGGCCGTGCATCGGCTACGCCGCCGCGAAGTATCGCCGTTGGAGTTGCTGGACGCGGTAGAACGACGCATCGCCACGGTCGACGGCGCGGTCAATGCGCTGCCGACATTGTGCTTCGATCGAGCGCGGGATCACGCCAAGACGCTCATGCGCGCCGGTCGCCATGAGGCCGAAGGTGAGCCGGGCTGGCTCGCGGGCCTGCCGGTGCCGATCAAGGATCTCGTCGATGTGGCCGGCGTGCGCACGACCTACGGTTCGCCGATCTTCAAGGATCACGTCCCGGCGGCCTCGAATCCGCTGGTCGAGCGCATCGAGCGCAAGGGCGGCATCGTCTACGCGAAGTCCAATACGCCCGAGTTCGGCGCGGGCGGCAACACGTTCAACGAAGTGTTCGGCCGCACGCGCAATCCCTGGAACACCGCGCTCACTTGCGGCGGCTCGACCGGCGGCGGTGCAGTCGCCGTCGCCACCGGCATGGCGTGGGTGGCGCACGGATCGGATCACGGCGGTTCGCTGCGTGGTCCGGCGACCCTGTGCTCGGTCGTCGGCATCCGGCCCTCGCCGGGACGCGTCACGCGCGGCACGTCCAACAATCTATTCTCTCCGCTGTCGGTGCAGGGTCCGATGGCGCGCAACGTGCCAGATCTCGCGCTCATCCTCGACACGATGACCGGCCACTGCCCGCACGATCCGATGACCTTCGACGCGCCGGCAACGTCCTTCACGGCCGCCGTCGCCGCACCGCATCGGCGTCTACGCGTGGCGTTCACGACGGATTACGGCGGCCGGGTACCGGTCGAGCGCGAAACCAAGGCGATCTGTGCGCAGGCCGTGCGCCGATTCGAAGACGCAGGCTGCCTCGTCGACGAGGCGTATCCGGAGTTGGGTCCGGTCGAGGACATCTTTCTCGCGCTGCGCTCGCAGCACTTCGTGGTCGACCGCGAATTGCAGCTTCAGGCACACCGCGATCTCATCAAGCCCGACATCGTCTGGAACACCGAGCAGGGGCTCAACGCCACGCCCAGCAGACTCGCTTGGGCCGACCGCGAACGCGCCGCCCTCTATCGACGCTTCGCCGCCTTCTTCCGCGAGTGGGACGTGCTCGTCACGCCGGGCGCATCGACGCCGGCCTGGGATGTGATGCTCAGAACGCGCAACGAGATCGACGGCGTGACCTTGCCGAACTACATGTCCGGCAGCGTGATCACTTCGGCGATCACGCTCACCTCATGCCCCGCGGTCTCGCTTCCCTGCGGCTTCGACCGTCACGGCCGCCCGATCGGTTTGCAGATCGTCGCTCCCGCGCGTCAGGAAGCGACCGCGCTTTTCGCCGCCGCGATGTACGAGCGCGTGACCGGGTTGGACAAGCTCCTGCCGATCGATCCGCGCCCCGGCACCGTGCCGGAGTAAACGAGGCAAGCCACACCGCGTAGCCCGGATAAGCGCAGCGCATCCGGGGAAGATCGAACCAACGCCATCCCCGGGTTACGCGCTTCGCGCTTTACCCGGGCTACGAGACAGCACGCCCAAGCTTTCACCCTTCACGCGAAGCCAAGACGCCGCCGCCAACCCATTCGCGAAGTGCTCGTGCATCAACCGCGACGCGGCCTTCGCATCGCGCGCTTCGATCGCCGCCATCAACGCACGATGCTCCTCCAGCGATTCGACCAGCCGTCCCTTCTTGAACAGCGAGTGATGGCGGTTCAGCTTCATGACCTTGCGCAAGTCCGCCACGATCTGTTCGCGCCAGCGGTTGCGGGCGATGGCGAGCAACTGCATATGGAACGCCTCGTTGGTGGCGAAGAACGCCTCGCGCTGCCGGATCTGCTTCTCCAGCTTTTGATGGAGCGCTTTCAATTGTGCGATTTCCTCGGCAGTGGCGTCCGCCGCCACCTGAGCCGCCGCATCGGCTTCCAGTAGCGCCAGCAACCGATACACCTTGGCGACGTCGTCGCGCGACACGTCGCTGACGTAAGCACCGCGGCGCGCCTTCATCGTCACCAGGCCCTCGACCGCGAGCACCTTGAGCGCTTCGCGCAGCGGCGTGCGGCTGATGCCGTAATCGGCGCAGAGCTTCATTTCATCGATCCAGCCGCCCGGCTCCAGCTCGCGGGCGAAGATCTGCTGGCGCAGGCGCTCGGCGACGTCTTGATAGAGCGGGCGCCGATTCAAACCGACCGGGGAAGAGAGCTCAGCGGCAGGCACGGCGATGGCGTTCCATTCGGAATCCGCGGACCATAAGGGGGAGACCACGTTCGATCGTCGTGGTCCGACGCCATTTCGGGCACGGCCTTGGCCCCAAGATTCCGGTGGGTTTTGAATTCATAATTATGCATAATTATGCCTGATGCCGCGGTTACGGCAAGGCGCTCGGGCACAGT
>JADZCB010000387.1 GCA_020851775.1 Gammaproteobacteria bacterium | reverse complement strand
GGCGGTGGCGCGCATCGCCGCCCGTCGATGGTTGCCGGCGAGCTGATGCGCCGGTTGCGTCCGCGGCGCCTGACGGTGCGGGCGAAGCTGCTCGCCATCGTCGTGCTGACGGCGACGCTCGTCCTGCTGTTCGCCGGCGCCGCGTTGCTGGTGCACGACCTCACCGTGTATCGCAAGGCATGGATCGCGGACATGGGCACGCAGGCCCGCATCGTCGCCCTCGCGACGGCACCGGCACTCGCGTTCGACGACGCGGCCTCGGCGCGACGCAATCTCGAGGCGCTGAGCGCGCGACCGGACGCGCTGACAGCGGCGCTCTACGACGTCGATGGCATCCTCGTCGCGGCATGGACGAAGCACGGTCATCGCCCGCCGCCCCCGCAGCTCGCGGAGTCACGCGACAGCGCGCACCATGCGCTCGGTGAACGTTTCGAGTTCTGGCAGCCGGTGCGGCGCAATGGCGAACTACTCGGCACGGTCTATCTGCGCACGCTCTATGACGTGCGCAGTCGTATCGTCGCGAATCTCGGCATCTTCGCCGCCGTGATGTTCGTCGGCATCGGCCTCGCGCTGGTGGCATCCGCGACGCTGACGCGACTGATCACCAACCAGCTCGATTCGATGGCGGAAGCCGCGCGGGGGATCGTCGGCCGCCGCGACTATGCGTTGCGGGCGTGCAAGAGCAGCGACGACGAAGTCGGCGTCGTCGTCGACGCTTTCAACCGCATGCTCGATGAAGTGCAGGAACGTACGCGTGCGCTCGAGCAGTCGAACGCGGCACTGACGACCGAAGTCGCGACGCGACAGTCGGCCGAGAGCGCGCTGGCGCGCGCCAACGCACGGCTCGAGAGCGCGATGGCGGCGGCCGAGATTGGAAGCTGGGTGCATGATCTGCAGCGCGACGAGATCGTCGCCGATCGCAATCTCGCCGCGATCTTCGGTATCGATCCGCCGCGCGAGCTGCGCGGCCCCGTCGATCTGCTCGGCCGTTACGTCCATCCGGACGATATCGATCTGCTGCGCACGACGCGCGACGAGGCGTTTGTATCCGGGATGCTGTCTTCACCGGCATTTCGCATCGTACGGCCGGACGGCTGCCTGCGCTGGGTCGCCGCGCGCGGCAAGGTGCAGTATGCGAACGGCCGCCCGTCGCTGCTCGCCGGCCTGATGCTCGACATCACCCCACAGAAGGAAGCGGAACGGGCGCTGCGCGACAGCGAACGGCTGTATCGGGCGATTGGGGAGTCGATCGACTTCGGCGTGTGGATCGCCGACGAAGAAGGGCATCTCGTCTACATCAGCGAATCCTATCAGCGGCTGGTCGGACTCACGCACGCGGAATGTGCCGGCGCCGGCTGGTTGCGCGTGCTGGCGCCGGACGAGGTCGAGGCGACCCGTGCGGCCTGGGAGGCCTGTGTACGCAACGAAGGGGTGTGGTATCGCGAACATCGGGTGCGCGGTGTCGATGGGGAATTTCATCCGCTGCTGGCGGTCGGCATGCCGGTGCGCAACGAGCGCGGCCGTCTCACCGGCTGGGCCGGCATCAACCTGGACATCAGTCATCTGAAGCGCACCGAAGAAGCATTGCGTGAAGCGGATCGCCGCAAGGATGAATTCCTCGCGACGCTCGCCCACGAGCTGCGCAATCCGCTCGCCCCGATCGGTCATGCGGTGCGACTCCTCGAAAATCCCGCTCTCGACGCGCCGCGTCACGCATGGGCGCGAGCCGTAATCGCCCGCCAGGTGCATCGCATGTCGCTGCTGCTCGACGATCTGCTCGACGTCTCGCGCATCACGCGCGGTCGTTTGATGCTGAAGCGATCACACACGCGCCTCGATGCGCTGGTGGAATCGGCGGTCGAGACGGCACGCCCGCTGATCGAGACACGGCATCAGCGGCTCGAAATCGAACTCGACGAGCCAGCCTGCGTGCTCAATATCGATCCGCTGCGCATCTCGCAGGCGTTGTCGAACCTGCTCACCAACGCCGCGAAATACACCGACGACGGCGGACTCATCAGGTTGATCGCCCATTGTTCGTCCAACGACTTCGTCCTGTCGGTGACGGATACCGGGATCGGTCTCACCCCGGAGGCATTGACCAGGGTCTTCGACATCTTCACGCAGGTCGGCTCGGCGCTCGATCGCGCCGAAGGCGGGCTCGGCATCGGCCTCGCGCTGGTGCGTGGGCTCGTCGAACTGCACGGTGGCAGCGTCGAGGCGATCAGCGCGGGGCCAGGGCACGGCAGTGAATTCCGGATCCGTCTGCCGGCTGCCTGCATCGTGCGCACAGGGAGCGAACCGGCCGACGTCGTCGGCGGGCTCGCGACGCGCAAAGCGGGGTCGTGCCGCATCCTCGTCGCGGACGACAACCGCGACGCGGCGGACACGCTCGCGATGGTGCTCGAGAGCATGGGCCATGACGTCGTGGTCGCCTACGCTGGCGAAGAGGCGATCGCCGTGGCGCGCCGTCACCGGCCGGCCGTGGTCATCCTCGACATCGGCATGCCGGATCTGACGGGTTACGAAGTCGCGCACATGCTGCGCGCCGATCCCGCGTGCCGCGACGCGCTGCTGCTCGCGATCACGGGCTGGGGGCAGGACGTCGATCGGCGGCGCGCCTTCGACGCGGGCTTCGATCGACATCTGACCAAGCCCGTCGACGTGCTCCAGGTGCAGCAGGCGATACACGAGCGCTTCGGCGGGCAGCGGGAGGACGAACCGGCCGGTGCGGCGGCAATCGTGCGGGTCGGACCTTGAAGCGCCGGCGCGCCCGGAACACGCCGCCTGCCGCGGCCGGCCGATGGCGAAAGCCGGCAGCGCCTTCTACGCTGAACCTGAACCATCCGGGGAGAACGCCATGATCGACGACATCTGCGGGCTCGCGCTCGACGACCGCGCCAATCTCGATGCCGAGATGACCGCACTGGTCAAGGGCATCGAAAAGAAATACGGCTTCATACCGCATTTCGTGCGGCTTTTCGCGACCGACAACCAGCGCCTGCGGGCCTTCATGGGTCAGTACATGGAGCTGATGCGTCGCGACTCCGGCCTGACCCCGCTCGAGCACGAGATGATCGCGCTGGTGTCCGCGGCGACCAACGGATGTGTCTACTGCACGGCGCATCACGGCGCGTTGCTGCGTGGCGAAACCGGCGACGCGCTGTTCACCGAATACCTGTCGCGCAACTATCGCCTCGCGGAGCTGACGCCGCGCCAGCGTGCGATGCTCGACTTCACGGTGATGGTCAACCGCGATGCCGAGCGGATTACCGACGAGGACCGCCAGCGGCTGCGCGACGTCGGTTTCGACGATGAACAGATCTACATGATCTGCGCGACGGCCGCGTTCTACGCCGGGGCCAACCGCCTCGCGCAGGCCGTCGGCCTGCGGCCCGCGGCCCAGTATCTCGAGATGTATCGCGAACCCCGCCCTGCCCGTCGCCGCGCGAAGGCCTGATCGCCGGCTGCTGTCCTGCATGGTCGATGATCCGGGTGAGCGGCGCCCGGATCCCACGCGGGCGCAGACGCTTCCCCGGTGCCGCTGCAAGGGCTTCCGGGCGCCTGCCGGCGTCGCCTTGCCCCAGCGCGGGGCACGCCGGTATCTTTGACACCCGACGCCAACGCTGCGGATGTTCTCCCGTTCCGATGAACCAGGCCGCCATCCACCGATTGTCCATCCCGGGTCCTGCATCAGCGATCTCGGCCGCGCATTCGAGGACGCATGACACTGCCCGATGACGATCTGCACCACAACGTATCTGCGCATCGAGCTCGGCGATGGACATGGACACCGGTGAGGGGCGGGCGATGAAGCGCGTGTCGGTCGATATCGGTGGCACGTTCACCGACTGCTTCGTCGCATGGGGCGGGCGCTACGTGCAGGCGAAGGCGCTGACCACGCACCACAACCTCGCCGCGGGCTTCAACGAGGCGTTGGCGCTCGCGGTCGCCGAACTCGGGATCACGACGCGCGAGCTGCTCGGCAGCGTCGATTCCGTCCGCTATTCGACGACGCTCGGCACCAACGCGCTGATCGAGCGCAAAGGGCCGCGCATCGGGCTGATCGTCACGGCCGGTTTCGATTCGGTGGTCCCGCTGTCGCGCGGTCGCGGTTACGGGGACGGCCTGTCCTACCAGGCGCAGCACGACATCCCGCGCGCGCAGCGACCCGAACCACTGGTGCCAATCCCGCTGATCCGTCCGTTGCGCGAGCGTGTCGGGTACGACGGCAGCGTGCTCCTCGCGCTCGACGAAGAGGACGTGCGCAGGCAACTGCGCGAGCTGGTCGACCAGGGTGCGGAGACGCTGGTCGTGCTGCTCGCCAACAGCGTCGTCAATCCCGAGCACGAACTGCGCGTGCGCGAAATCTTTCAGGCAGAGTATCCCGGCTGGTTCCTCGGTGCGGTGCCGATGCTGTTGTCGCACCAGGTCGCGGGACGCAAGGGCGAGTACGGCCGCGCGATGTCGACGATCGTCGACGGCTTCCTGCACCAGGCGATGTACCACGGTCTCGGCTCGCTGGAACTGAGCCTGCGGGACAACGGCTATCGTCTGCCGATGCTGATCAACCACAACTCGGGTGGCATGGCGCAGTTGAACTCGACCGACGCGCTGCAGACCGTGCACTCGGGCCCGGTTGCCGGCATCGCCGCGTCCGAGCACATCGCGCTCGGCAGCGACATCGGTCACGTCATCGCGACCGACATGGGTGGCACCAGTTTCGACATCGGCATCGTCACGGCCGACGGCGAGCGCCATTACGACTTCAACCCGATCATCGATCGCTGGCTGGTGTCGATTCCGATGGTGCACCTCGTGACGCTCGGGGCCGGCGGCGGCTCGATCGCGGCGTGGGACGCGCTGCTCCAGCTCGTGAAAATCGGGCCCGAAAGCGCGGGCTCCGATCCGGGCCCGGCCTGCTACGGTCGCGGTGGTCGCATGCCCACGGTGACCGATGCCGATCTGCAGCTCGGCTATCTCGATCCGGCGAACTACGCGCAGGGCCGCATCCGGCTCCATGCGCGTCGCGCCGAGCGCGCGCTGCTCGACACGCTGGCGGCACCGCTCGGCCTCGACGCCGTCGGCATCGCCAAGGTCATTCGCGAAACCGTCGATCACCAGATGGCCGACGGCATCGCGACCGAGCTGCGCGCGCGCGGCTACTCTCCCGCGGAATTCACGCTGCTCGCCTACGGGGGCAACGGTCCGCTGCACTGCTGCGGGATCGCGAACGCGCTCGGTATCACGCGAGTGCTCGCGCCGCCGTTCTCGTCGGTGTTCTCGGCGCTCGGCGCCGGTAACGTCAACCAGCTCCACATCCATGAGAAGTCGACGTACACCGTGCTGTTCCACACCGGCCGCAGGCAGATGCTGACCGACTACACGCAGCTCAATGCGACGATCGCCGAGCTCAAGCAGCGCGGGATCGACGACCTGGTGCGCCAGGGCATCGCCGCCGACGCCGTGCGCCACCGCGTCGAGTTCGACATGCGCTACGGCAACCAGCGCGCGGAAACCGCCGTGACGTGCGATCTCGAGCGCTTCGACAGCCTGCACGACGCATTGGCGCTGATCGCGGCCTTCCATCGTCGCTACGGCGAACGCTTCGGCGCCGGATCGCAGGCCACCGAAGCCGGCGTACGCATCAACACCATCCGCGTGTCGTCGTTCGTCGATGTCGGCAAGGTGCGCTTCGGTGATATCACGCCCCCGGCCGCACGACTGCACGCCGAGCCGTTCGGCATGCGCGACTGTCACTTCGCCGGCCATGCCGGTCCGCTGCCCACCCGCCTCTACGACGAGCGCGCGCTCGCGCCGGGCAGCTTCATCGCCGGTCCGGCGATCATCACCACCGCCGCAACGACCTATCTCGTCGAACCCGGCTGGCGGTTTCACGCGGCCGCCCACGGCGCGGCCTGGTTCACCCGCGACGGCGCGACGGAGGCATGACGCGCATGGCACACGATGCGATCGACACTGGCGGCGCTGAACTGAGTGCCGAGGAACGGCGGCTGCTGGAAGCCTTCATGGCCGACAACCGGCTGTTCTACGGCCCGGACCCGGCCATCATGCGCAATCACAGCCTTGCACCGCGCACCGCGGCGGAAGCGGCGGTGCTCGACGCCGGGCTCGACGCGAACCGCATCAACCTCGTGCGCGGACGGCTGAGTTCCGCGCTCGAGGAGACCTTCACGATGATCGAGCAGACCGGCGTCGCGCCCGGCGCGAAATGGGGCGATCTCGTGTCGTCGATCTTCACGGCGGCCGGCGATCTCTCGCAGATCGGACCACGCGGCATCGTCGGCTTCGCGACCGTGTCGCACTACCCGGTGCAGTTCATCGCGAAATACTGGATCGACGATCCGACGGTCGGCGTGCGCGACGGCGACGCCTTCATCCACAACGACTCGCGCTACGGCAACATCCACAACACCGATCAGAGCATGATCATGCCCGTCTTCGACGGCAGCGAACTCGTGTGCTGGGTCGCGACGACGATCCACGAAGGCGAATGCGGCGCGATCGAACCGGGCGGCATGCCGTCGATCGCCGAAACGAAATTCGATGAGGGGCTGAAGATGTGTCCCTTCAAATGCGCCGAGAATTTCCAGTTGAAGCGCGATCTGGTCAATTTCCTGCAGAACTCGGTGCGCGATCCGAAGCTGCAGCTCTTCGACATGAAGGTGAAGCTGCACGCGTCGATCCGGCTGCGCGAGCGGGTGCTCGCCGTGATCCGCGAATTCGGCCGCGACTACCTGATCGCAACCCTGCGCAAGACGCTCGAGGACACCGAGGCCGAGGTGCGCCGCCGTATCGCCGAGATGCCGGACGGCACCTGCCGCATCGACACCTTCATCGACAGTTCACTGCGCGAGCACATCCTCGGCAAATGGCCGCTGACGATCACGGTCAAGGGCGAGAAGATGATCTGGGACCTGCGCGGCGCCTGTCCCGAGCTCACGAACCGCTCGATCAACACGACACTCGCGTCGCTGAAGACGAGCCTCGTGTCGAACCTGCTGGTCTACGTGTGGCCCGATCTGCCGCCGAACCAGGGCGTATTCAGCCCGATCGACGTGCTGACCGACCGCAATTCGCTGCTTGACTGCTCGGACGACGCGCCGAACGCGATGAGCCTGATCCCGCTGTTCCGCGCGCTCAGCACGCCGAGCGTCCTGCTCGCGAAATTCCTCTACTGCATGCCGAAGCGCTATACAGCGATCGCTGCCTCGCATTACAACCAGCCCGCGACGTTCGTCTACGGCGGTCTCACCCAGCATCATGAAATCACCGGCAACTTCTGCGCGGACATCAACGGCAACGGATCGGGCGCGCGCGAGGACAACGATGGCGAACACGGTCTGTCGCCGACCTTCGGTGCCTACTGTGACACCGGCGAATACGAGCTCGCCGAGGAAGAGCTGCCGTATCTGCGCATCGTGGCGCAGAAGCTGACGACCGATCGCACGGGCTTCGGCAAACATCGCGGCGGCATGGGCTACGAACAGATCGTGACGGTGAAGAACAGCGAGGCCTTCGGTTTCATGACGGGCCAGTGCGGGGGCAAGTTTCCGTCCGCGGTCGGCCTCTTCGGCGGCTACGGCTGTCCCGCGTACCCGCTCGCGAAGATCAAGGACATCAACATCTTCGAAGTGATGAAGACTGAGCCCGACAAGGTCCGGCATGGCATCGCCGACTACATGAACGAGCCGTCGATCGCGGGCGGGCGCTACGTGATGCAGGATGCCGCCCTGAACTTCGAGGTGTGCAGCGAAGGCGAGATCTACATGATCTGCCAGGGTTCCGGCGGCGGCTACGGCGACGTGCTCGAACGCGAACCCTGGCGGGTACGACGGGACATCGAAGAGAAACTGCTGACGCGTGACTGCGCCGAGAAGGTCTACCATCTCCGCTTCGATCCGCAGAGCGGCAACGTCGACGAAGCCGCGACGGCCGCTGCACGCGACGCCGAGCGCGCGGCGCGGCGCGCACGCGGCATGCCCTTCGACGAATTCTGTGCAAAATGGGTCAAGGACGGCCCGGATTCTGCGCTGCCGTATCTTGGAAGCTGGGGCGACAATCACGGGCCCGTGGTGGCGCAGCCGCCGGGTGGCGCGCGCACCGTGATGCCGGCCGATGCCGTCGCAGGAATCGTGATCAGCAACCCGCGCGAGCGGCGGATCGCCGAGCTCGAAGCGGAAAACGCGGCGCTGAAAGCGCGCCTCGCCGCGTCGTGAGCGCAGGAGGGGAACATCCATGTCCAAGGTCCTGATCGATCGCCAGGGTCCCGTCACGCTGCTGAC
Organism: Gammaproteobacteria bacterium; assembly: GCA_020851775.1. Taxonomy (GTDB): domain Bacteria; phylum Pseudomonadota; class Gammaproteobacteria. Next base: position 1,273 of record JADZCB010000387.1, on the reverse strand, counting down.
CCTGAACCGCCCGGACAAGCACAACAACGTCGACGCCGATACCGCCTGCGCGCTCGCCGATGCGATCGATGCGTTCGGTGGCGATCGCGAGTCCCGGGTGCTCGTCGTCACCGGGGCCGGCGACACCACGTTCTGCGCCGGTGCGAACCTCAAGGGGATGAAGGCGCTGTTCGACCATCGCCGCAGCCGCGATGCGGGGCCGATGGGCTTCGCGCGCCTCGATCCCGGCAAGCCCGTGATCGCGGCCATCAACGGCAACTGCTACGCCGGCGGCATGGAACTCGCGATCTGGTGTGACTTCCGCATCGTCGACGAGCGTGCGCGCTTCGGTCTGTTGAACAAACGCTGGGGGGTGCCGCTCGCCGACGCCGGCACGCAACGTCTGCCGCGCCTCATCGGTCTCGGCAACGCGCTGTATCTGATCGAGACCGGCATGGAGCTCGATGCCTTCCAGGCCGAGCGCTTCGGTCTCGCGCAGGAAGTCGTGCCGGCCGGCACGGCGCTGACGCGCGCGCTCGAGCTCGCGCGTCACATCGCGAGCTACCCGCAGGGCGGGATCCTCGCCGATCGCAGAGCCGCGCTCGCCGGTGCGCATTTGTCGCTCGACGAAGGCATCGACGTCGAGGCCCGGATCTGTCATGCGCCCTCGTATGCCGAGGAGGCGATGGCGGGCATGGCGCGCTTCGCAGCCGGTGAACGCCCGCAACCACCGCGTCCGGTCGAGGCGAAGCGCCCGCCCGGAGAGCGCTGACAGGCGATTGCGACGCCGGCACCGCGCCGGTCGGGAGCGAAGCGCGGCTGCCGGTCGCGGGCGATTCACCGCCGCACACCCGAGTGGAGCAGCCACCGCCGTCACGCTGACGTCGTTGATTCAGGGCTGCGCGTGTGCGGCGCCTGCGCAGTCGAAAGGCGCAACGCGATCACACCCGCCGCGCAGGCGGCCAGCACGAGGCCGATGCCCGCCATCCGCTGATCGCCTTGCAGGTAGCTGACGCACAGTCGTTGCGGCGTGTCGAGGTAGAGCAGGCCGGCGGTGGCACTCATCCACGCGAAGTTGCCGAGCACATACAGGCGCAGCGCGTCGTCCATGCGTGGCCAGCCGCCTGCGATCGCGTAACCGGCGAGCAGCCAGCCGACGTATTTGAATGCGGCCATCGGGGCCGAGACCAGAGACAGATCGAGAAGCGCCGGCACCATCCACAACGCGGCGACGATGCTGAACGAGGTCGCGCCGATCAGCCCGTGGCGATCCAGCGCACCGATCCCGAATCGC
>JADZCB010000386.1 GCA_020851775.1 Gammaproteobacteria bacterium | reverse complement strand
GTTCGAATCCTAGTCCCCCAGCCACTTCAAACACCGGATCTTCGCCAATCGCAGCGCTGGTCAGTCGCGCTGCCCGACTGCGCGAAGTTCACTCCGCCGCCACTCTCCCGAGCGCCCTTACCGCCGCACAGGCTGCACCGTAGCCATTGTCAATGTTCACCGTCACGATGCCGGACGCGCAGGACGCGAGGATCGCCTGCAGCGCGGTCCGCCCGCCTTCGGCGACACCGTAACCGACCGAGGTCGGCACTGCGATCACGAGCCCACCGTAGAGTCCGCCAATCACGCTCGGGAGTGCCGCGTCCATGCCGGCCGCGACGATGAGGGCGGGCAGGCGCCGCAAATCCTCGATTCGTTCCATCAGCCGCCACAGTCCCGCGACGCCGACATCGAACGCTGGCAGGACGGGTACACCGCAGTAAGTGAGCGTGCGCCATGCTTCGCGCGCGACGGGCACGTCGGAACTGCCCGCTGTCACGAGGCCGACGCGAGGCGCGCCGTCGGCGACCGGAGTGCACGCGAAATACGCCGTGCGCGACACCGGATCGTAGTCGAGGCGTGCGCGATGGGCCGGCGCGAGCGCACTCGCGCGATCAGGATCGAGGCGGGTCAGGAAACCACCGCGGCCGACCGCATCGAACGCGTCGAGCACGGCATCGATCTGCGCCGGGCTCTTGTGCGCACAGTACACCGCTTCTTCGAAGCCGAGGCGCTCGCGGCGCATCAGATCGAGCTTGATGTCCTCTGCGCTCATGTCGTTTCCCGCACGAAGGCACTGCCGCGCGCGTATGTCGCAAACGTGATGCCGCCGACGATGGCGTGGCGGTGTGCGAGTTCGGCGAGTTCGGCGCCGAGGTCGATGCGGCGCGCAGCGTCGAGCCCGTCGTGCGTGTGCCGATCGAGTTCAATGACGACGCCACTCCGCCGCAGGCGGCAGCGGACGGTGCTCGGCGCCAGTCGCTCACGCAGCAGGTTTTCGACGGCGTCGACGAAACCGAGCGCACCACCGTCGATTGGCAGTCCGGTCTCGACACGACTCGCGAGACACGGTGCGGCCGGCAGCCTGGCGATTTCACCCAGTCCGAGCGCACGCGCGATCGCGCGCAGCCCGGCCTTGTTCACACCGGCTTCGACGAACGGATGCCGCACCTGATGTTCGCGCGCAGCGTCGAGTCCGGGACGGTAGTCATCGAGATCGTCGAGATTCGTACCCGACAGCACCTGGCCGGGAACCGCGGCAGTGAGCGCGCCGTAGAGATGATGCTTGCAGAAATAGCAGCGGTTCGCGGGATTCTCGCGATAACGGGGATCCTCGAACTCGCCTGCGCCGAGGATGCTCAGCCGCCAGCCTTCGCTGGCCGCCAGTGCCCGGACACGCGCCGTTGCGGCCGGCGGCACCGCCGGTGACACGGCATGCACCATGTGTGCGGCTTCGCCGAGTGTGCGATGCGCGAGCGTCGCGAGCGTCAGGCTGTCCACGCCGCCCGAGACCGCGACGACGCACGGCGCACAGTCGCGCAGCACCGCCACCAGGCGCCCGATCGCGTTTGCACCATCGTCGCGGGACGTGACGACGTCCGGCATCGCGTTCATGGCGCGTCTCTCTCGTCGGTCGGATCCGTGCAGGCCACTCTTTCCGCGTCCCGTCGCCTGCGCTCGCGTGCGGCGTGGTCACCCGCGTGTGCGAGATCCGCGATCTCCGCCTTCACGGTCGTCGCGCCCGGCCGTCGCGCGCGTTTCACGCGGGTGCCGTCCGCCGCGGTGTACGCTTCGCGCGCGAGCACCCGACGCTCCGTGTCCTGGAGGCGCACGCCGAGCGTCGTCGTCTCGCGAAAACACGCCGCGATCACGGCCTCACTCGTCGCCGGTATCGCGAGCACACGGACGGCCGCAGCCTGCCGGCCGTGTTTGGCGACGACCGTGCTCTGCACGACGTCGAGAACGCCGGGCTCTGCGCGCACGCGTTCGAGGCCGATCGCGAGATCTTCAGGAGTCTGATCGTCGACTTCGAACGTGAGGGTCGCGACGCGATCGCTGCCGATGCCGTCGGCGGCAGCGGCGTCGTCGAAGGCGAGCACGCGCAGGACGTTCGACAGACCGCGCAGCCGGCGCGTGCCGAAGCCATGACCCACGCGCTGCAGTCGGCGCGGCGTGAGACCGATCCCGACGCTCGGCGCGAGGTGTCTCAAGATGGCTGCACCGGTCGGCGTGATGCGCTCGCCGAGTCGCCCGTCGTCGAAACACGGCAGACCCTCGAGCAGCAGCACCGTCGCCGGAACCGGCACCGGCAGAACGCCGTGCGCGGTATGCACCCGCCCGTTGCCGAGCGGCAGCGGCCCTACCGACCAGCTGCTCACGCCGAATTCCTCGATCAACCACGCCGCGGCGACGATGTCGGCGATGGAATCCCAGGCGCCGACTTCGTGAAACGTGACGGCATCGACCGGCCTGCCGTGCACGCGAGCCTCGGCAGCGGCGAGGCCGGCAAAGATAGCAATCGCGCGCTCCCGGACCGGTGCCGCCAGCGGCGACGCGGCGAGGCGCCCGCGCAGGTCGGACCATCGCACATGCAGATGATTGCCGTGCGCGTCACGCGCAAGGCCGTGCTCATGCTCATGCTCATGCTCATGCTCATGCTCAAACCTGTGCTCGTCGTGCACGCCGGGCAGCGTCACGACGAAGCGGCTGCCGGTCAGCACGCCATCGTCGAACGGCTCATGGCGCAACGTGACCACCGGTCCGAGCCCGGCGGCGCGCGTCGCGGCGATCGCGCCCGCCGCGCACGCCGGCGCCAGATCGAGCAGCGCCGCGACGAACATGTCGCCGGCGATGCCGCCTACCGCATCGAGATGCAGATGCACGCCGGTCTCCTGCTCAGGCTTCGTGCCGGCTGCGACGCACGGCTTGCCGCACCGTCTTGCCGATGATGAAACCGACGAGTATCGCGAGCAACGTGCCACCGATCACGACGAGGCGTTCCGTTCCGATCGCATGCAGCGCCCGATGCAGCGCGCCGCCGATCTCCAGGGACTCATGGGCATGGGCCGTCATGCTCGCGACGACGAGCGCAATGAACGGGGTGAGACGTCTTTTCATGGCGTTTCTCCGGTCGGATCTGCAATTGAAGTCATACGCGTCACAGCGCCAGCTCGAGCGCGTCGGGGACGTTCACGTTCAGGCGGCTCTCGACCGCCGCTTTGAGAACGGCGAGCGGCAATTCGGCACCCGCGGCGCGGAACGCGGCGCAGATCGCAGAGAGATCGTCGTGCTCCGCCTTCACGCGCAGACGTTCGTCTCCATCGGCGATGGTCTTCACGCGCAGTGTCGCCATCTCGGTCACACCACCGCGATGCACCGTCAGCTGCAGCGTGCCGCGCGCGATATCGAAGTGACGATGCTCGGCCGCAATCACTCGGTAGCCCCAGCAGCCGAGCTCGGCGCCGAGCAGGCGGGCGGCGGCGGCTTCGAGTGCAGCGGGCACGTCGAGATAGACGAGATAGGCGGGTCGATTTTTTTTCGTCAGACTCGGTACGATCTGCACATTGCGCGCGCCGAGCGCCTCCGCGCGCGTGATGAACTCCCCCATCAGCTCGCCGGGCACGTCATCGACCTGCGCCATCAGCAGTCGCAGGCCTTCGCTCATGGTGCGCTCATCATATCGATCGCGAGTCGCGCAGCGGCCTCGGCGCTGGCGTTGGGGCCCGGAATGCCGGACGACACGAAGGCCGCACGCTGCGCGATGAGGCCGGCTTCCTCCGGCGTGTGTCGTCCCATCGCAGCGGCAACCGCGGCCGGCACCGTGACATTGATGATGACGTTCGACGCGAGCAGGATTTCGCTCGCGAGCGGCACGATCATCGGCACTAGCGGCGCGAGATCCGGCCGCTTGCCGAGTGCGACGTCCGGGATGATCTGATCCGAATAGCGCTCGAGCTTCGTCGTCACACCGTCGATCGTGATTTCGGCATCGAGGTGTGCGTCGAACGCGAACCATTCGCGTGCGAGCTTGCTCGAGCGCCGCGCGCCGGGGCCGATGTGCGTCAGGCGGACCGCGATCTGCTTCCCGCTCATCCGTGAAAGGAACGCGCTGACCCGCGCCTCGACCAATGCCTTGCGCTCGGCATCGAGCTCACGCACCACGTCTTCGAGCGTCTTGCCGGCCGCGAGATCGTCATAAGTCTTCGCTGCTCGTCGGTACAGCGCCTTTGCGCGCACCCCTTCCGACGCGAGCAGCATCGCGTTCGTCACGGCCCCCGCCTTCAACTGCTGGGCCTTCTTGGCGACGATGTTCATCGCGATCATCGAGGTCTCGGGATCGAAGGCGAACGCAAAACGGCGTTCGCGCAACTGGAGCGCGACCGACTGCGGTGTCGCATCGGGTTCGAGCAGGCATTTCATCGCGATCACGGCATCGGTGCAGACGTGCCCGAGCGGCGGATTGACGGGCCCGGCCGACGAGCCCGCGATGCCTTCCTGGAAGACGCCGGCGATTTCATCGAGTGCCATGATGCCGATCACCGACGGGCCGCCGATGTCCTTGAGAATGAGCCCGAGATCACCGATCACCTGTCCGGTGTCGTATTCCTGGCCGGTGATGCGCACCGTGAGCCGGGGCGGCAGGCCCGCCGTTTCGGCGGCCGTCTTGCCGGCGAGCCAGGCCGTGGTGACCTTGCCGTGCGGGCCGTATTCCTCGGCGATGTCGGCGTCGGGATGAATGATTTCGAGAATCGCCGCCGCGCCGAACACGGCGCAGTTCAGCGCATGCGGTTTCATGCCGGCACCCGCCATGCAATCCATCATCGCCTTGGTGCCGATCCGCGCGCCATTCGCCGCCATTGCCGGGAAGATGATGTCTTCACCGAGCCGGCCATGGCCGATCAGGGGTCCGCCCGAGACCGCCAGATCGTACCCACTGACCGGCGACAGCGTGCCCGCCATCATTGCCTGATGGATCGCCATCACGGCAGCGAAGCCGGAGACCTTGTTGTTCTTCTTCGAGGTCGGAATCGCCGCGACGCCGGTGCGATCGACACCCGCCAGCATGCGCGCCGAGGCACCGAGCTTGCGATTGCCGGCCGGAATGCCGACCTGTGCCTTGGTACCGGTGAGATACATCAGCACCGCCGCGATCAACGCCGCGTTGGCTGGCGCTGCACCCGCCTGCACCGCGGCACGGATCGCCTTCGCGAGGATCTCGTCCACCGGCTGGCTTGCCGCGTTCGCGAAGCGAAGCTTGTTGTCGATGCCGCGCCCGAGCTCGTGGACGATCACTTCAGCGACATTGATCACGGCGATATTGAGCATGCCATGACCGCCGAGCAGCGCATCGACCATGTCGCTCGTCAGCCAGTTCGGGCTCGCATTCGCGCCCGTCGTCGCGGCGAGCAGGATCATTTCGCGTTCAGTCATCGTTGACGTCGACATGCCGGGTTTCCTTCGCAGTCATAAGCTTAAGGAAGCTCTGCTTTTGCAGAGTTTCCTTAAAATTCCGTAGCATCAGGCGCCAAGGTCGACGACAAGGCAGCGTACCCGAGGCAACGGCATTTCACGATTGGCTGCTCGCCCAGACACAGGCGCTGCGAACCACCGACACGGGTTGATACTGCCACTTCCAGCGCCGCACCGCAGCCTGGGCTGTCAGTGCTCCACCAGCAGTGGCCACGGCGCGCCGGGCTTCAGCAGCCTGCGATACGCAGGGTAACCGAACACCGAGCTCGTGGAGGTCGGTTCGAACAGCAGCGCCGCCACCCGACCGAGCGGTTGGTCGAGCGCGATGCGCAACGTGCCGGCCGGCACCGTCAGCTCGCGCAGGTGTGCCGTCGTGCGCAGGGCGAACGCGCCGTCGTCTAACACCTGTTCGACGCGATGCTCCATCACGTTCGCCGTCGTGGCTTGCGCGACATAGTCGAAGCACAGGCCGTGCCGCCACAGCAGATCGCGCAGCACGTTCGTATGGCGGGGTACGAGGTAGGCGCGCGGGGCCGTGATCGGTGCGTGCAGCGCGAGGCGGCGATGATCACGAAACGGGACAGCGACGACTTCCCCGGTGTCGATACGCCGCAGCGGCACCCGGTGCATCGCACCGGCATGCGGCGGCGCATAGTGTGCGGCGACGATCAGCGGCTCGCCGCCGCGCAGTGTGTCACGCCGGCGGCCGAGTTCGACGATCGCACCGGCATGCGCGGCGATGCGGCCGAGGAAGACGCCGATGCAGCGGATCTGTTTCGCCGTGCGCACCTCGATGTTGCGGAAACTCGGATAACGGCCGTCCTTCGGATCGAGACGCGTCTCGAGCAGGAAGGACAGCGCACCCAGCGCGCCGGCCTTGTTGCGAAAACGCGCGATGCCGATCCCGCCGTGGGTCAGCGGCTGTTCGAGTGAGAGGATTTCGCGAATGTAGCGGTGGGCGCCCAGGCCGCTCGCGTCGACGTCGTCGATCACCTCGTTCAACAGCACGTCCTGGCCGAAGCGCTGCAGCGCCGCCGGCAGGGCCGGGTTGTTCGCGACGTCGAACTGCGCCTCGAACTCGGTGAGCCATCCCGCACGGCCCAGCGACTTGCGTTTGAGGGCCGCAGACTCGTGGGCGTCCAGCACGGCGTGTGGCCGGTACCGTTGCACGGCGGCGTCGAGCGCCCGGCTCTCGGGTTGCGACAGCAATACGTAATCGCGATTGAGGTTGACGCGATTCGCGTTGCGGCTCGAGTCGTTGTCGCGACCATCCGGGTTCACGTCCGGCACGACGAGCACGTCGAGCACGTCGAGCAACTCGCGCAGATGGCCATGCAGCAGCGCGCGCGACACATCGAGCAGCGCCTCGCCGCCCGCAGGTTCGGAGCCGCCGTGATGCGAGCCGACGAGCAGCACGCGCGGCTTGTCGTGCGCGGCCGGCCGCTGACACAACAGCGCGCGGATCGGCAGGCCGCGGACGGACCAGCCGAGCGTCGTGCACGTGGCATCGTCGCTGGCGGCGGCGAGATGATTCAGGAATGCCGCGATTTCCTGCGGATGCGATATCCGCTGGTAGCGACAGGCTTCGAGCGGCGTCTGGAAACGTGCAACGGGCATCCGTGCCTCGTCGTCTCAGCGCGCCTGTACGGGTTGCTCGAAGACCGGGTAGACGAAGTGCTCGCGGCCCTGATCCACCAGTGCGGCGTAGGCGGGATAGCGGAAAAG
>JADZCB010000385.1 GCA_020851775.1 Gammaproteobacteria bacterium | reverse complement strand
CTCGTGATCGGCAAGCGCGCCACCGACGCCGCCGGCATCGGCGGTGTCGCCATTTCCGGTGAGGAGGCCTGGACGTATCAGCGTCCCGCGCTCGACGAACTCGTCAACATCGCGCCCGGCGTATCCTCGACGCGGGATTCGAACGGACGGCGCAATGAAGCCGATGTCTTCGTGCGCGGCTTCAACCGGCTGCAGGTGCCGCTGATGATCGACGGCGTGCGCGTCTACCTGCCAGCCGACAACCGGCTCGATTTCGGCCGCTTCCTCACCGCGGACATCGCGGAAGTACAAATCCAGAAGGGCTATGCCTCGGTGATCGATGGCCCCGGCATGATGGGCGGCGCGATCAATCTCGTGACGCGCGTACCGACGAAGCCCTTCGAAGCCGAAGCGCAGGGTGGTTTCAGCCTGGATCGCGTGGCCGATCTCAACGAGTGGGATGGTTATCTGCGCGCCGGATCGCGCCGCGAGCGCTACTACGTGCAGGGCAGCGCGAGCTATCGCGACCGCGACTTCTGGACGCTGCCGGCGGGCTACGACCCCGTGCCGGGTTCGCTCGAGGACGGCGGCCGCCGCCAGAACTCCGACATCCGCGACTGGGGGATCAATCTCAAGGCCGGCCTCACCCCCAACGACAGCGACGAGTACACGCTGAACTACACACGGCAGGACGGGCGCAAGGGGGCGCCGTTGAACGTGTTCAACAATCCACCGGTGCCGGGCAACAGCTTCTGGCGCTGGCCGTGGTGGAACGTGCAGTCGGTTTCACTGCTGACGAACACGCAGCTCGGCAGCGCGTCGTCGGTGAAGTCCAATCTGTACTACAACACCTTCGCGAACGCACTCGATGCCTTCGACGACATCAGTTACACGACGCGGGCACGTGCCGGCCGCTTCCGCAGCTACTACGACGATCACGCCTACGGCGGCAATATCGAGTTGGCGACCGAACTGATTCCGTCGAACACCTTGAAAGCAGCGTTCCACTATCGTGTCGACGTGCACGAGGAATACAACCTCAACCGGCCCTCTAGCCGCACGGCGCGTTCGCTCGAACCCGTGCAGACACAGTCGCAGGACACCTGGTCACTGGCGGTCGAAGACACGCTGCATGTCACGCGCGACGTCGACCTCGTCGGCGGAATCAGCTACGAGGAGTACTGGATCGACGATGCGGAGGAATACGACAGCGTCACACGCCGCATCTTCGAGCGTCCGCTCGGTGGTACCGACGCGTTCAACTGGCAGTTCGCCGGCATCTGGCGCTATCGCGACAGCGGTCAGGCCCACGTCAGCGTGTCCGATCGTGCGCGCTTCCCGACCATCTTCGAACTCTACAGCACGCGTTTCGGTTTCGCGGTGCCGAATCCGGATCTCGAACCCGAGCGGGCGACCAACCTCGAAATCGGCGTGCGCGACGAACTCTGGAAAGGGCTGCGTGCGGAAGTGGCGATTTTCTACAGCGACGTGCGCGATTTGATCCAGACCGTGCAGATCGGCGCCGGCACGACGCAGACACAGAACGTCGGAGACGGTGCATTCTACGGTGCTGAACTCGCGCTCGATGCGAGCCTGCGCCCGACACTGAATATCGGTGGCAACTACACCTTCATCCGCCGCGACGTCAGCGATCCCGCACGGCCGAGCCTGAAGGCGACCGGGGTGCCGACGCACAAGGGCTTCGTGTACCTGCGCTGGGCGGCGCTCGACAAGCTGACGGTGACCCCGAGCCTCGAACTTGCGAGCGCGCGCTGGAGCGACGTCGACACCAATCCGGTGTCACCGTTTCCGTTCGTCGAAACCGGCGCGTATACGCTCGGCAATGTGCAGGTCGACTACGCGCTGCTGCGCAATTTCGACGTCGCGCTCGGCGCGCGCAATCTCTTCGACGACGAGTACGAACTCGCGTGGGGCTTGCCGCAGCCGGGGCGCACGTTCTACGTGAAGGCGCGCATCGAGTATTGAACCGGGCGCGCGTGCGATCCAACCCATCAGGAGTGTCGTCATGAAGAAGTTTCGAAAGCGCTGGTCGCCCGCATGGGCCGCGCTGCTCGGCGTCGCGTCGGCACATGCGGCCTCGACCGGCGGCTGCGACGATTACGCGATCGACGTCTCGCGCGAGCTCGCGGCGATGGCGACGCCGCCGGCGGCGTCCGCCGCCGACGTCGCAGCGCCGGTGACGCTCGAGAGTGGCGCGGTGTACCGCCTGCGCCTGTCGCCGCAACAGGGGTTCCCTTTCATCGTTCCGCCTGCCCGCGAACAACCCGCCGATGGCGTCTATGCCGGCCGCGCAAACTTCACGGTGCCGGCCGCGGGTCGCTGGCGAGTCAGTCTCGGCAGTGCGGGATGGATCGACGTCGTCGGCGCGCAGAACGAGCTGGTCCCCGCCGGACGCTTCGAAGGACGTCCCGAATGCGCCGTGCTGCGCAAATGGGTCGAGTTCCCGCTCGCCGCCAATGCGCGTTACACGCTGCAGTTGAGCGGCGCCACGGCGCCCGACATGGTCGTGTCGATCTCGGGTCCG
>JADZCB010000384.1 GCA_020851775.1 Gammaproteobacteria bacterium | reverse complement strand
GCCTGGCGCAGCAGCGCCGCCGGGGAATTCTGTTCGACGAAGACAGTGGCGTCGGCCATGGTGACTCAGTCGCCTCAGATCGGCATGTTCATGATGTCCTGATAGGCGGACACCAGCTTGTTGCGCACCTGCGTGACGGCCTGGAAGGACACGTTCGCCTTCTGGATCGCGACCATCACCTCGGCCATGTCGATCTTCGGATCGCCGGCATCGAATTTGTCGCTGAGCGCACGCGCCGTCTTTTGCGTCTCGTTGACCTTGTCGAGCGCGCTCTTCAGTGCATGCCCGAAGTCGACGCCGGTGGCCTTCGCATCCGGCGTCGCGGCCGGTGCCGTCAGTTCCTGCAGCCCCTGGCTGCGTGCCGCCAGCATCCGCATCTGCAACAGCAGCGACTGATGATCGATCGTGTTCATGTCCCCTCCCCCGCCCGACGCGCTGCGTCGTTCAATGTCCAGGCACGGCGATGCCGTCGTCGCGCATCCGCGAAATCTTGTAACGCAGCGTGCGCGGGCTGATGCCGAGCTTTTCCGACGCGTACTTGCGACTGCCGCGGCCTTCGCTCAGCGCATCGAGGATCAGGCGGCGCTCGCGATCCTTCAGGCCCTCGCCGAGCGACTCGTGCGCGCCCGCTTCCTCGTCGTCGTCGCCGACAACATGGATGGCGACCGGCGCCGGCGCTGCGCGCGGCGCGCCCGTCACCTCGAACAGCAGATCCCCGGCCTCGATCGTGCCGCCGTTGTGAATCACGAGCGCGCGCTGCATCACGTTGTCGAGCTCCCGCACATTGCCGGGCCACGGGTGCCTCGCCAGTGCGCTCCGCGCGCCGGGCGCGAGCACCGGGATCGTCGAATCACCCCGCGCGGCGGCGCGGGCGAGCAGGAAGCGCGCCAGCGGCACGATGTCCGCAGGGCGTTCGCGCAGCGGCGGGATCGCCAGCGGAAACACGTTGAGCCGGTAATAGAGATCTTCGCGGAAGCGGCCCGCACGCACTTCGGCGGCGAGATCGCGGTTCGAGGTGGCGACGACGCGCACATCGAGCTCAATCAGATCCTGGCCGCCGAGACGCTCGACGACACGCTCCTGCAGCACCCGCAGCAGCTTCGCCTGCAGCGGCAGGCTCATCTCGGACACTTCGTCGAGCAGCAGGCTCGAGCCCTGGGCCTGTTCGAACTTGCCCGGGTAGGGCTTGTACGCGCCGGTGAACGCCCCTTTTTCATGACCGAAGAGAATCGCCTCGAGCATGTTGTCCGGGATCGCGGCACAGTTGATCGCGACGGGCTCGCGCCGGGTGCGGGCCGAATGGCGGTGGATGTACCGGAAAAACACTTCCTTGCCGACGCCGGACTCGCCGGTGATCAACACCGTCGCGTCGGTCGCCGCGACGCGACGGGCGAGTTCGAGCACACGCCGCGTGGCCGGATCCTCGGCGATCATCTCGTCGTTAGTGTCGCGCGCCGGCGGCAGCCACTGGTCGAGCCCGGCCATCAGCACTTCGGCCTCGAACGGCTTGATCAGGTAATCCGTCGCCCCGATCCGCATCGCCTCGATGGCGCTCTGAATCGTGCCGTGTGCCGTCATCAGCACCACCGGCAGTTCACGCGTGTGGCGGCGGATCTCGCGCAACAGCGTGAGTCCGTCCATCGGGTGCATCTGCAGGTCCGTCAGCACGAGGTCGACTGGCTCCCGGTTCAGCGCATCGAGACAGGCCGTGCCGTCCGCATGACCCAGTGCACGGTAACCGGCCAGCTCGGCCGTCTCGCACAGGATTTCGCGGAGCGCCGGATCGTCTTCGACGATGGCGAGCGTGGCACGAGGCGCAGGAACGCGGTCGGTCATGGTGTCAGTCCTCGAGGGCCGCGACGGGAGCGGCGATCGTGCCGGTGGCGGCGCGCGCCGGCGCACGGGCGGGCAATGTCAGATCGAAACAGGCGCCGGCGGTGTAGTCGGCGTCGATGGCGAGTTCGCCGCCATGGGCGCGCGCGATCGCCTGCGCGACGGACAGCCCGAGACCGGTGCCACCGCCACGCGTGGTGAAGAACGGCTCGAAGATGCGCTCGCGATCGTGGGCGGCGACGCCGGGGCCGTTGTCCATGAAGCGGATCGACACGAAATCGCCGACACGACGCGTCGCGATCAGGAGGACGCCTCGCTCGCCGGTGATCTGACGCGCGTTCGAGACGAGGTTGAGCATGATGCTGATCAGCGCGTCGGCATTGCCGTGCACGACGCGCATATCGGACTCACCGTCGAAGGCGACGCGGAAACCGCCGGCGGTGACGAGCCCGCGTACTTCGCGGGCGAGACGGTCGAGCAAGGCGTCGATGGCGATTGGCTGGGCGTCGACGACTGCGCCGCGCGCGAAGCTGAGCATGTCTTCGACGAGGCGCTCGAGTTGGCGCATCGCGTCGAGCGCGCGCCGGGCGCCGCGGGCCTGGAGCGGCGTCATGTCGCGCGCACGCGCGACCGGGCCGAGCGCGAGCAGCGCCGCGGCGAGCGGCGTGCGGATCTGGTGCGCGAGCGCGGCCGCCATTTCGGTCTTCGCCGACAGCCGGCGGTGATGCGTGAGCTGCTCCTGCAGGCGTCTCGTTTCGGTCACCTCGCGCAGCATCAGGATCTGACCGGGCTCATCGGCGAGCGCCTGCGTCGAGACATTGACGCGGCGGCCATCGACCAGCGACACGTCGTGGCCGTCGTCCCAGCGCGGCGCGAAGCAGCGCGCGACGACATCGCGCCACGCATCCCCCACCGCGACCGGACCGAGCAGTTCGACCGCCCCCGGATTCAGCGCGCTGAGCCGGCCCTGGGCGTCGAGCACGACGACGCCTGCGGGCAGAGCTTCGAGCAGCGCCGCCAGGCGTCGCGCGAGACGCTCCTTGTCGGCGAGTTCGAGTTCGAGGCGGGCGTGCGTCGCCGTGAGTGCACTGCCGAGTTCGGCGACGCGTCGTTCGAGACCGGCATAGACGTC
>JADZCB010000383.1 GCA_020851775.1 Gammaproteobacteria bacterium | reverse complement strand
CTCGGTCGCTTCGAGGCGGGCTCGGTCATCGCCTGCACGGTCGAGGCACACGACGAGGCACTCGATCTGAGTACGCTGGCATTCGCCGGGGGACATTTGCGGGTACCGCGACTCGCCGTGGCGATCGGTACGCCTTTGCGCGCGCGCCTGCGGGCGCGGGACGTCGCGCTCGCCACTCGCGATCCGCCGGATCTGTCGATCACCAACCGCGTGCACGGCCGCATCGTCGAACTGGTGCGCCGCGACGGTCCTTATGTCGATGTCGTGCTCGATGCGTCAGGGACGCGCCTGCAGGCGCTCGTCACGCGCGAATCCTGCGCCCGGCTCGCGCTCGTGCCGGGTCTTCCCGTCGTCGCTCTGATCAAGGCCGTGGCGCTCGACAGCCGAACCGTCGGCTACCAGCGGCGTGCGCGCGACGACGTGTGAACCCGGATCACAACGCCGGTCGTCGCGCCGCGGTCAGCCGGCCGTGCCAGTAGGTATTGGCTACCGCCGAGATCACGACGCGCCCGGTCCGCGGACTCGGCGCATGGACGAAACGGCCGTCACCGAGATAGATGCCGACATGCGAGTACGGCGTGCCGGCGGTATTGAAGAACAGGAGATCGGCCGCGCGTATGTCCGCCAGCGGGACCGATGGCAGCGTCGCCGCCATCGACGCCGCATTGCGGGGCAGCGAGAAGTCGAAGGCACCGAAAACGTGCTGGACGAGGCCGCTGCAGTCGAAGCCCAATGCCGGCGAATCGCCGCCGCTGACATAGGGCTTGCCCTGCATGCTCGCCGCATAGGCCACGAGCCCGAGCGTGTCGAGCACCGACTCCGACCCGGAAGCGGGCAACGGCGCGATGCCTTCGGACGTCACGATGGCCGGCGCAGGCGGCGGCGACGGGTTCATCAGCGCGCAGGCGCTGCACAGCAACAGCGCGCAGATCAGCGGCAACAGCCGCAGGGCACATGACGAAGAAACAGGCATCCGGCACGGGCTCCGAAGGTGAGTTGCGATTTAATTAAAACCGATAACGGGCTGTCGTGCATCTGGAATTCATCATCATTCCACGAATCGGCACGGCTGAATCAGCGCCGCGCCTGCACCGGTGCGGAGGGTGAGCGGGGATTGCCTCGCGCCAGACGCTTGACGCCGCTGGCGGATGGTGCTTGTGCACAGGCGGGGCGTCGCGACGGCGCGCCGGCGGGACTTCGCTCGACATGCTCCCGTACGTCGGCATAAATAAACCCCAACTATTTGAAAATTAATAATTTATAAGAATTGATGAAATTTTGCGCAATTTACAAGGAATCCTGCCGGCGTACCGCGCCGGTGCACGGTGTACGCATGCTGTCAACAGAGTTATCCACAGGATCTGTGAGTAAGTCGGGAGCGTTGCCGTCGCTGTCAGTCCCTCGCTATCGTGTGTATCAAATGAAGCGCCTCGAACGACTGGCGGTGGTCGCGCTGGCCGCCATCGCATGCTGTGCGGGACCGTTGCAGGCAACGGCGGCCGAGCCGTTGCCGGCAGCCGCGCTGGTATTCGAGGAGCAACCGGACGGGAAATGCCAGATTCTGAGCGAAGGCGGCAAGCTCGTCGTGCTGCGCAACGTGCATGTGTCGCAGGCGATCCGCTATCGTCTGGTCCGCATGTTTCTCGACGTCCCGCAAGGCCGTGTCGATGGCGAAATCGGCCCCGGCGCGACGCCGCAGAAACTCGGCTGCAACCGCGTCAACGGACGCAGACAATCCTGGCGGGTCGAACGTGCGACGTTCGTCGCCGCCAGCGACGAGGGAACGCCATGAAAATGCTGCTCGGTATCCTCGTCGCCGGCGTGATCGCCTGCGCTGCACACGCAACCGATGGCGACGCCTCCGACTTTCGCGAACCCGACACCATGACGGTCGACGAACGCCAGGCCATCATGCAACGGATGAACGATTACCACGGCTGCGTCTATCGGGAAGCAATGGCCCGTGTCGACCAGTTGCCGGACATCCGGCAGGCGGCCGACGAAGGCATGACGGCCTGTCAGGCCGCGCTCGACACGCTGCAGGAAACGATCGCGTCCTACCGCTTCAGCCCCGCCTTCGGCGAACAGTTCGTCCATCACGCGCAGAGCCGCGCGGTGAAGATGCTGCTGCCCGAGTTGTCGATGAGGAAAGGCAGCCAGTGACAGCCGCGGCGTCGGCGGATCAGGAATCCAGGCGTGGGGGCGGCGCCGTCGCGGCAAGATCCGCGAAGCCCGCGGCCAGCGGCGCGAGTTCATGCAAGGCCTTTTCGTAGACCCCGCGCTTGAACGGTACGACGAGTCGCAGCGAATCCCAGTAGTCGATCCAGCGCCAGCGATCGAATTCGGGCTCTGCTGCGCAGCGCAGATCGACGCGGTCGTCGGCCGCCGTCAGCTTCAGCATGTACCAGCGTTGCTTCTGTCCGATGCACAACGGCTGCTGATCGTGACGGATGAAGCGCCGCGGCAGACGATAGCGCAGCCAGCGCCGCGTGCAGCCGATGACCTCGACATCGTCGGGGCCGAGACCGATTTCTTCCCACAGCTCACGATACATCGCGTCGATCAGCGACTCGTCGGGATTGACGCCGCCCTGCGGGAACTGCCATGCGGACATGCCGATGCGTCGCGCCCAGAACGCCTGGCCGTGGACATTCAGCAGCACGATACCTACGTTGGCCCGAAAACCCTGCGCGTCGATCATGGTTCGCCGGGGCACCTCGCGCGCCCCGTTACTGGATGGTCAATCGAATCGCCCCGACGGGCAGCCGAACGCAGCCCGCCGTTTCGATTCTGGCCGAAAGCAGGCGCGTGACGCAATTCACGCACGCGCCAATCAGACGGCATGGACCGGCCGGGCGGCCGGTCCGGCAGGTCAGTTGACGAGTTTCTGAATCGCGTCGCGCTCTTCTTTCAGCTCGTTTTCCGTCGCGACCATGCGGGCGCGGCTGAAGTCGTCGACCGGCAGGCCCTGCACGATTTCGTAATCGCCGTTCCTGCAGCGGACCGGGAAGGAATACATCAGCCCCTTGTCGATGCCATAGCTGCCGTCGCTCGGTACCGCCATGCTGGTCCAGTCGTCGCCCGCCGTGCCGGCGACCCAGTCGCGCATGTGCTCGAGCGCAGCGTTCGCCGCCGAGGCCGCGCTAGAGGCGCCGCGCGCGTCGATGATCGCGGCGCCACGCTTGGCGACCTTCGGGATGTAATCGTTCTCGTACCAGCCGCGATCGACCAGCGACAAGGCGGGCTTGCCGTCGACGGTCGCCTGGCTCAGATCCGGATACTGCGTGGTCGAGTGGTTGCCCCAGATCATCACTTTCCCGACCTGCGCCACCGTCGCACCGGTCTTCTGTGCGATCTGCGCAATGGCGCGGTTGTGATCCAGACGTGTCATCGCGGTGAACTGGCGCGGGTTGATCTCCGGCGCGTAGGTCATGCAGGTCCAGGCGTTGGTGTTCGCCGGGTTGCCGACCACCAGCACCTTGATGTCGCGGCTCGCGTGGTCGTTGATGGCCTTGCCCTGGACCTTGAAGATGCCGCCGTTGGCGGCGAGCAGATCGCTGCGCTCCATGCCCGGGCCGCGCGGCTTGGCGCCGACCAGCAGTGCGTAGTTCGTGTCCTTGAACGCGACGTTCGGATCGTCGGTGATGTCGATCGAATCGACGAGCGGAAACGCGCAATCGTCGAGCTCCATCACGACGCCGGCCAGCGCTTTCATCGCCGGCGTCACTTCGAGCAACTGCAGGCGGACGGGCTGACTGGGGCCGAGCATCTGTCCCGAGGCGATGCGAAACAGCAGGGAGTACGAGATCTGGCCGGCGGCGCCGGTGACGGTAACGCGTGCAGGTTTTTTCATGTCCTTATTCTCGGTTGAAGTTTGTGCGAGGCTCGATGGCGCCTACTTGCGCGCAGCAACCGGCACGTAGTCGCGCTTCTGGGCGCCGACGTAGAGCTGGCGCGGACGACCGATGCGGAAGTCGCCATCCGAGAGCATTTCCATCCACTGCGCGATCCAGCCGGACGAACGCGCAAGCGCGAACATCGGCGTGAACATGCTGGTCGGGATGTTGAGTGCCTGATAGATCAGGCCGGAATAGAAATCGACGTTCGGGTACAGCTTGCGCGAAATGAAGTAGTCGTCGTTGAGCGCGATGCGCTCGAGCTCCATCGCGATCTCGAACATCGGCTGATCGACGTGCATCTCGTCGAGCAGATCGTGACAGGCGGCGCGGATGATCTTGGCGCGTGGATCGTAGTTCTTGTAGACGCGATGGCCAAAGCCCATCAGGCGTGCGTGATCGTTCTTGTCCTTCGCGCGATCAACGAACTTCTGGATATTCTTCGGATCCTTGATCTCCTTCAGCATGTCGATCACGGCTTCGTTCGCCCCCCCGTGTGCCTTGCCCCACAGCGTGGAAACACCGGCGGCGACGCATGCGAACGGATTCGTCTCGGCGCTGCCGGCAAGCCGCACCGTCGACGTGCTCGCATTCTGTTCGTGATCGGCGTGCAGAATCAGCAGCAGGTTCATCGCCCGCAGCGCGACGGGATTCGGGACATAGGGCTCGGATGGCCACGAGAACATCATGTACATGAAGTTCTCCACGTACTCGCGGGCGTTGTCCGGATAGACGAACGGCAGGCCCGACTGATGACGATATATCTTCGAGACGAGGTTCGGCATCTTCGCGATGACGCGGCGGGCCGTCATCATCCGGTCCTCGGGGTTATAGATGTCGGTCTGACTGTGGTAGTAGGACGCGACGGCGGCACACACGCCGGCGAGCACCGACATCGGATGGGCGTCGTAGCGGTAACCCTGATAGAAGCGCGACAGATGTTCGTGCGTCATGCCGTGCATCTTGATCGCGTGGCTCCACTCGTCGAACTGCCGTGTGGTCGGCAGTTCGCCGTGCACCAGCAGGTAGCTGACTTCGAGAAAGTTGGATTTTTCGGCAAGCTGCTCGATCGGATAACCGCGATGGAGAAGCACGCCTTCCTCGCCGTCGAGATAGGTGATCGCGCTGCGACAGGCTGCGGTCGACGCGTAGCCGATGTCGAACGTGAACATCCCGAGTTCCTTGTAGAGGTTCTTGAGGTCGATCACCGGCGCGCCGTACTGGCCTTCATGGACCGGGCATTCCACCTGCTTGCCGGATACGTTGTCGGTGATGGTCACGGTGCGCGTTGCCATAAATGCCCCTTCTGCCTCTTCACAGCGTTTGGAAATGCCCGGTGTGCGCGCGTGAATGTGCGTCGCACAAGACCCTAAGAATACCTGCCCGTATGGAGCAGCTTCAAGCTGGCCCCTTCCCGCGAATGACGGATTCCGCGTGCCCGGGACGCGAGCCGCGCGGCGGCAGTGTCACGTTTCGTGTCTGTCGGGTACACCCCGGCGACAGCGGCACGACGAACGGGTGCACGCGGGCCGCGCCGCAGCGGAATCGGGCGTCACACACTGTCGACCGTGCGGGACCAGGTCCGGTATGTCGAAGGGCAGGCATCGACCCTGCGGGGTTGCGCATCAGACGCACCCGCCATGCTGATTTTCCGCTGCAAGAAGCGCTCCGAAATACTTGGCGGCGGGTGACTTCGGCTGCCCGATGATCAAAGATCGAAAGTCCCGTGCCGACATACGGACAAACCCCGGCGTCCCGCCCGCACGCCCCCGATTCCGGCCCGGAACACCAACCGCAGTCCAGCACTGCCAGAGGATGACAATGCTGCCTCCCTCTTGTCTCTCCAGCGGTAACGCCGCTTTCATCGAAGAGCTCTACGAACGCTATCTCGCCGATCCGGACGCAGTGGATGCTTCCTGGCAGGCCTGTTTCGCCGGCCTGCAGAGCGAGGCCGGCACGCGCGATGTCGCCCATGGCCCGATCCGCGAACGCTTCCAGGCCCGCGCCCTGAGCGACCGGCGCACGACCGGCGCCGTGCCGTCGGCCGGGGTCGACGACGGCAAACAGGTCCAGGTCCTGCAGCTCATCAACGCCTATCGCTTCATGGGCCATCGCATGGCGCGCCTGGACCCACTGAGTCAGCACGAACGTCCGCACGTCGCCGAACTGGATCCGTCGTTCCACGGCCTGACCGATGCCGACCTCGAGCGCGAATTCAACACCGGTTCACTCGCCGGCATCGGCGGCCAACGCACGAGCCTGCGGCGCATCCTCGAAATCGTCCGCTCGACTTATTGCAACACGATCGGTGCGGAGTACATGCACATCGTCGAGACGGCGCAGAAGCGCTGGATCCAGCAGCGGCTGGAACCGATCCTCGGCCAGCCGTCCTTCGATGCCGGGCACAAACGGCACCTGCTCGAACGGCTGATCGCGGCCGGCGCGCTCGAGGAATATCTGCATACCAAATACGTCGGCCAGAAGCGTTTCTCGCTCGAGGGGGGCGAGAGCGCGATCCCGCTCGTCGATCAGATCGTCGCACGCGGCGGAACGCGGGGCGTGAAGGAGATCGTGATCGGCATGGCCCATCGCGGCCGCCTCAACGTGCTCGTCAACATCGTCGGCAAGCATCCATCGAAGCTGTTCGAGGAATTCGAAGGCAAGAGCCGCGACGCCCGCCTCGGCGACGTCAAGTACCACCTCGGCTACTCGTCAGACATCGCGACGCCGGGCGGCCCCCTGCACGTGACGCTCGCCTTCAATCCGTCGCACCTGGAGATCATCGACCCGGTGGTCGAAGGCTCGGTGCGTGCGCGCCAGGATCGTCGTGGCGATCTCGAGCGCAACCAGGTGCTGCCGCTGCTGATTCACGGTGACGCGGCGTTTGCCGGACAGGGTGTCGTGATGGAGACACTCAATTTGTCGCAGACGCGCGGCTATTCGACCGGCGGCACGGTGCATGTCATCGTCAACAACCAGATCGGTTTCACGACCAGCGACCCTCTCGATTCGCGCTCGACGCTCTACTGCACCGATGTCGCGAAGATGGTGCAGGCGCCGATTTTCCACGTGAACGGCGACGATCCCGAAGCAGTCGTGCTGGTCGCACAGCTCGCGCTCGATTTCCGCATGGAGTTCAACAAGGACGTCGTGATCGATCTCGTCTGCTATCGCAAGCACGGGCACAGCGAAGCCGACGAACCGGCCGCGACGCAACCAATCATGTACCAGCACGTGCGCCAGCACCCTGGGGTGCGCAGACTGTACGCCGACCGCCTGATCGCCGAAGAGGTGATCAAGCCGGGCGAGGATCGGGACATCGCCAAACGCTACGTGGAGGCTCTGGAGAACAACGACATCGTGTCGCGGCCGCCGTCGACGAGTGGCGACGCGCGTTTCCAGATCAACTTCGAGCCGTATCGTCACACGCACTGGCGCAGCGATGTCGACACGACGCTGTCGCACGAGCGGGTTGCCGAGTTGACCGGGCGGATCACGGCTTTTCCCGCACAGTTCGAACTGCACCGCGCGGTCAAGAAGGTGATCGAGGATAGGCGCCGCATGGGGCGTGGCGAGATCCCGGTCGACTGGGGTTATGCCGAGACGCTCGCCTACGCGGGTCTTCTGACCGAGCGTACGCCGGTGCGCATCTCCGGGCAGGACAGCGGTCGCGGCACGTTCTTCCACCGCCATGCCGTACTTCACGACACCAAGACCGGCGACACCTGTCTGCCGCTGCAGAACATCGCGGGCGACCAGGCGAGTTTTCTCGTCATCAACTCGACACTTTCGGAAGAGGCGGTGCTCGGATTCGAGTACGGCTATGCGAGTTCGGAACCGCGCACGCTCGTGATCTGGGAAGCCCAGTTCGGCGATTTCGCGAACGGCGCCCAGGTCGTGATCGATCAGTTCATTGCATCGTGCGAGGAGAAATGGGGTCGCTACTGCGGACTCGTGATGCTCCTGCCGCATGGCTATGACGGCCAAGGCCCGGAGCATTCATCGGCACGCCTCGAGCGTTTCCTGCAACTGTGCGCCGAAGACAACATGCAGGTCGTCTATCCGACGACGCCGGCACAGATGTTCCATCTGCTCCGGCGACAGGCGCTGCGGCCGTATCGCAAGCCGCTGGTCGTGATGAGCCCGAAGAGTCTGCTGCGGCACAAGCAGTCGGTGTCGACGCTGGATGAACTCCAGCATGGAAGCTTCCACACCGTCATCGACGAAATCGACGGCCTCGATCGCAAGCGTGTCACGCGCCTGCTGCTGTGCACCGGCAAGGTCTATTTCGATCTGCTCGAAGCCCGGCGTGAACGCAATCTCGGCGACTGCGCGATTGTGCGCATCGAACAGCTCTACCCGTTCCCGCGTGAAGAGATTCTCGCGATCGCGGCGACGTATCCGAATCTGCAGGAAGTCGTCTGGGTCCAGGAGGAGCCGCGCAACATGGGCGCATGGACCTCGATGCGGGGCATGCGCCATCTCGGCGGCTGCTTCGAGGCCGGGATCCCGCTGTCGTGCGTTGCGCGCCCGTTTTCGGCGTCACCGGCGGTCGGTTACTACGCGCTGCACGTCAAGCAGCAGCAGGACGTGGTCGACGAAGCCCTGAAACCGGGCCGTCAGCAGACGGCGGCGAGCAGCAAGCAGAAGAAATTGGCCTGAGTCGCCACGCGCGGCGCCACAAGTGAAAGGGAAGAATCGTGCTAGTTGAAGTCAAAGTGCCCGTGCTCGCGGAATCCGTGCCGGACGCGACGCTCCTCGAGTGGTACAAGAAGCCGGGTGAACGTGTCGAACGCGGCGAGAACCTGATCGATCTGGAGACGGACAAGGTCACGCTCGAAGTGGCGGCGCCGGAAGCGGGTGTACTGGTCGAGGTGCGCAAGCGCACTGGCGAGGTCGTGCTGAGCGATGACGTGCTCGCAGTCATCGACACCGCCGCGACGGCGACGGCGACACCCGCGACGGCAGCGGCGCCTGCCGCGGCACCGCGTGCCGATACCGCGAAAATGGGTCCGGCAGCGCGCAAGCTCGTCGCCGAAAGCGCCGTCGATCCGGCCGCGATCCAGGGTACCGGCAAAGATGGGCGTATCACCAAGGGCGACGTGCTGGCGGCCACGGCCGCACCCGCGCCGGTGCCGGCACCGAAGTCCGGACCGTCGGCAGCACCGGTGCCTGCCGCACCCGTCGGCGCGCGCAGCGAGGAACGCGTGCCGATGACGCGCGTGCGCAAGCGCACGGCGGAACGCCTGCTGCAGGCGCAGGCGCAGGCGGCGCTGCTGACCACCTTCAACGAAGTGAACATGCAGCCCGTGATGGATCTGCGCTCGCGCTACAAGGACGACTTCGAGAAACGCCACGGCGTGCGGCTCGGCTTCATGAGCTTCT
>JADZCB010000382.1 GCA_020851775.1 Gammaproteobacteria bacterium | reverse complement strand
TTTTCGAGGTGCTCGGTGTGCACAATGTCCTCGCGAAATGCATTGGGTCTTCGAATCCGATCAACGTCGTGCGGGCGACGATCAAAGGTCTCCAGAATATGGCATCGCCCGATTACATCGCGCAGAAACGCGGCAAGTCGGTCGACGAAATTCGGGGTTGAGGCAATGAGCGGCAAGAGACTCCAAATCAAGCTCGTCAAGAGCATCGCCGGGCGGCTCGAGGCGCACCAGCAGAGCGTGCGTGGTCTGGGTCTGCGCCGCCTGAATCATACAGTGACGGTCGACGACACGCCGGCCAACCGCGGCATGATCAACCAGGTTTCGTACCTGCTCGAAGTGAGAGAGGCCTGACATGCGTCTGAATACGCTCAAACCCGCGGCGGGCTCGAAGAAGGCGCGCAAGCGACTGGGCCGTGGTATCGGCTCCGGGCTCGGCAAGACCGGTGGTCGCGGACACAAGGGCCAGCACGCGCGGGCGGGCGGCTTCCACAAGGTCGGTTTCGAAGGCGGTCAGATGCCGCTGCAGCGGCGTTTGCCGAAGTTCGGCTTCAAGTCCCTGGTCGCTTCGACGCATGACGAAATTCGCCTGCACGAATTGGCGAAAATCGAAGGCGACACCGTCGACCTCACCGCGCTGCGTACGGCCGGCCTGATTCGAGGCGACGTGACGGAAGTCAAGATCATCTCGCGTGGCAGCGTCGAGCGCGCGTTCACGATCAAGGGCGTGAAGGTCACCAAGGGTGCGCGCGCGGCGATTGAAGCCGCCGGAGGTCGCGTCGAAGCGTAACGTCATGGCGACTGCGAGCAAGAAATTGCCGGCCTCGATCGGCGCCTCGGGCAGCAAGCTCACGGAACTCCGTGAGCGTCTGCTGTTCCTGATCGGCGCGATCATCGTGTTCCGGGTCTGTTCGCACATCCCGGTACCGGGGATCAACCCGAACGCCCTGGCCGCGATGTTCGATGCGCAGAAAGGCACCATCCTCGACATGTTCAACATGTTTTCAGGTGGTGCCCTTGAGCGCTTCTCGGTGCTGGCGCTGGGAATCATGCCGTACATCTCGGCCAGCATCATCATGCAGCTGCTGACGTACGTACACCCGAAGCTCGAACAGTTGAAGAAGGAAGGCGAGAACGGACGCCGGAAGATCAACCAGATAACACGTTACGCGACGGTCGGGCTCGCCACTTTTCAGGCATTCGGCATTTCCGTGATGCTGGAACAGCAGACGACGGCCGGCATGGCACTCGTCATCAGTCCGGGTATCGCGTTCAAGATTACGTGTATCACGACGCTGGTCACCGGCACGCTGTTCCTGATGTGGCTCGGCGAGCAAATCACCGAGCGGGGTATCGGCAACGGTATTTCGATAATCATCTTCGCCGGCATCGCAGCCGGCCTGCCCGCCGCCGTCGGCGGCACGTTGGAACTCGCGCGCACGGGCGAAATGCACTTGTTCATGATTTTCGCGCTGTTCGCGGTCGTCGTGCTGGTCACCGGTTTCGTCGTGTTCGTCGAACGCGGCCAGCGGCGTGTCACTGTCAACTACGCTAAACAGCAGCGCGGACGGCAGGGCTATAGCCAGGCGCAGTCGAGCTACATTCCACTCAAACTGAACATGTCGGGCGTGATTCCACCGATATTCGCCTCCAGCATCATCCTGTTTCCGAGTACAATTGCTGGCTGGTTCGGTAATTCGCAGGGCATGACGTGGCTGCGTGACCTCGCGAGCACGCTGTCGCCTGGCCAGCCGATCTACGTGTTGTTGTATGCGGGCGCGATCATTTTCTTCACCTTCTTCTACACTGCAATCGTCTTCAACCCGAAGGAGACCGCGGACAACCTGAAGAAGTCGGGCGCCCTCGTGCCGGGTTTCCGGCCAGGTGATCAGACGGCCCGCTACATCGACGGCGTGATGACGCGATTGACGGCCGCCGGTGCGGTGTACATTACGCTGGTGTGTCTGCTGCCCGAACTGCTGATCCTCGAGTTCAACGTGCCTTTCTATTTCGGAGGCACCTCTCTGCTGATCATCGTGGTCGTCATCATGGATTTCATGGCGCAGGTGCAGGCCCATCTGATGTCGCACCAGTATGAGGGCCTGTTGAAGAAGGCCAATCTGAAAGGGTATGGGCGCCGTTGAGCGCCGTTGAGGAAGCGAGCAATGAAAGTACGCGCATCGATCAAGACGCTCTGCCGCCACTGCCGGATCATCCGGCGCAAGGGCACGGTCCGGATCATCTGCAAAGACCCCCGGCACAAGCAGCGCCAGGGTTGATGACAACAGTCAAGCGAGGACATTGAGCCATGGCACGTGTCGCGGGTGTCAACATCCCAGATCGAAAACATACGGTGATTGCCCTGACCCATATCTATGGGATCGGAACGACGCGGGCAGGCAAAATCTGCGCGTCGACGCGCATCCCGCCGGAAACCAAGATCAAGGACCTGACCGAGGAGCAGATGGAAGCGCTGCGAACCGAAGTCGGAAAGTTCACGGTCGAAGGCGATCTGCGCCGTGAAGTGTCCATGAGCATCAAGCGTCTGATGGACCTCGGCGTCTATCGGGGCGTGCGTCATCGTCGCGGACTGCCGGTGCGCGGGCAGCGCACGCGGACGAACGCGCGGACGCGCAAAGGGCCGCGTCGCGGCGTCGTCAAGAAGTGATCGAGCAGGTTAGATCGTAATGGCGAACGAAAAGACCGCCTCCGCGGCCAAGGCCCGGAAGCGTACCAAGAAGACCGTCGTCGAAGGGGTCGCGCACATCCACGCGTCCTTCAACAACACCATCATCACGATCACCGATCGCCAAGGCAATACGCTGGCATGGGCGACCGCTGGTGGCAGTGGTTTCCGCGGCTCTCGGAAGAGCACGCCGTTCGCGGCGCAGGTCGCCGCAGAGAAGCTGTCGCGCGTGATTGACGAATTCGGCACGCAGACGCTCGACGTCTTCGTGAAAGGTCCGGGACCGGGCCGCGAGTCCGCGGTGCGTTCACTGAACGCCGCCGGCTTCAAAATCACGAACATCACGGACGTGACTCCGATTCCGCACAATGGCTGCCGGCCGCCTAAAAAGCGCCGAGTCTAAGCAGAGGGTAGTATGGCGAGGTATCTTGGTCCGAAGTGCAAGCTGAGTCGTCGGCAGGGCACCGATCTGTCGCTGAAAAGCAGAGCGCGATCGATCGAATCGAAATGTCAGCTCGACAAGCCGCCGGGTCAGCATGGCGACAACCGTAACCGCCGGCAGTCGGACTATGCGACGCAGCTTCGTGAAAAACAGAAGCTGCGCTACATCTACGGCGTGCTCGAACGACAGTTTCGCAATTACTACACCGAGGCCGCCCGCCGCAAGGGAGCGACCGGTGAGAATCTGCTGCAATTGCTCGAGTGCCGGCTGGACAACGTGGTGTACCGCATGGGGTTCGGCGTGACCCGTTCGGAAGCGCGCCAACTCGTCAATCACAAGGCGATCACGGTCAACGGCAACATCGTGAACATCGCGTCCTACCAGGTCGGCCCGAAGGACGTGATTGCGATCCGCGAGCGTGCGAAGAAGCAGACGCGCATCCAGGATGCGCTAACGGTCGCCGAACAACTCGGCTTCCCGGAATGGATCGACGTCGATGTGAAGAAGATGCAGGGCATCTTCAAGAATGTGCCGGAGCGCAGCGACCTGCCCGCCGACATCAACGAATCGCTGGTCGTCGAGTTGTATTCGAAGTAAGCCCCCGAGGCGCTCGAAGGAGAAGTTATACATGGTCGCAGCAGTGAGCGAACTCCTGAAGCCGAAAATCGTCGACGTCCAGACGCTCGGCAGCAACACGGCGAAGATCACGCTGGAGCCGCTAAACCGCGGCTTCGGTCATACGCTCGGTAATGCACTGCGTCGCGTGCTGCTGTCGTCGATGACGGGTGCTGCGGTCGTCGAAGTGGAAATCGAAAACGTCCTGCACGAGTACACGACGATAGAAGGTGTGCAGGAGGACGTGACCGACATCCTGCTGAACCTGAAGGGCCTCGCAATCAAGATGCATGCGCGCGACGAAGCGACGCTGACCTTGAACAAAAAGGGACCAGGCGCAGCGACTGCCGCCGATATCGCGCTCGATCATGACGTTGAGATCATCGACCCTTCGTATCATCTTGCGAGCCTCGGTACGAACGGCGAACTGAACATGACGCTGAAGATCGCGCGCGGTCACGGTTATCATCCGGCGCTGGTGCGTGAAACGTCCGAGGACAGCGAGACGACGATCGGCCGGCTGCGCCTCGACGCGTCATTCAGCCCGGTCAAGCGCGTCGCGTACGAGGTGCAGAGCGCGCGTGTCGAGCAGCAGACGGACCTCGACAAACTGATCATCACGATCGAGACCAACGGCACGATCGATCCCGAGTACGCCGTGCGCGAAGCGGCGGGCATCCTGCGCAGCCAGTTGTCGGTATTCGTCGATCTGGCGGGCGAGGAGCGCGGCGGTGACAAGCCGCGCCGCGAAGAGGCGGCAGTCGATCCGATCCTGCTGCGCTCGATCGACGACCTCGAGCTCACGGTGCGCTCGGCAAACTGTCTGAAGGCGGAAAGCATCTACTACATCGGTGATCTGATTCAGCGTACTGAAGTGGAACTGCTGAAGACGCCGAATCTAGGCAAGAAATCGCTGACCGAGATAAAGGACGTCCTCGCCGCCCGTGGATTGTCGCTGGGGATGCGGCTCGAGAACTGGCCACCGAAGGGGCTCTACGATCACGATCGTCTCCCGAACTGATTGAAGCGAACGGATCCCGGAGCCCGGGCACGAACGAACCGGCACGTGAGCGGGCCATCGATGGCCTGCGGGAAACGCCGACCATCGCGGCGTTTCCATAATTGAGGTAGAAGAACATGAGGCATCAGAACGCGGGTCGGCACCTGGGTCGGACCAGCTCCCATCGCAAGGCGATGTTCAAGAACATGGTGGTGTCGTTGATCCAGCACGAAGTGATACGGACGACGCTGCCGAAGGCAAAGGAACTGCGCCGCGAAGCCGAGCCGATTATTACGCTCGCCAAACTCGATTCCGTCGCAAACCGTCGGTTGGCCTTCAATCGCCTGCGCGATCGCAATGCAGTGACGAAGCTGTTCACGCTGCTCGGACCGCGCTATCAGCAGCGTCCGGGCGGATATCTGCGCATTCTGAAGTGCGGCTTCCGACCCGGCGATAAGGCGCCGATGGCGATCGTGGAGTTGATGGATCGTCCGGTCGAAGTGCTCGACGCCGAATAAGCGAACCTTCCCGTCCATTCGACTCGTTATGCGGCGCCTGCGGGCGCCGCGTCACTTTCCGGCCAGCGATCCGTAGCCCGGGTTAGGCGCGCAGCGCGCAACCCGGGGTTCGACGTGTCTGCACGACGAAGAACCGGGGCTGCCGGACGCGTCAATCTGCGGAGAGCTTCTGCTTCAGCAGATCGTTTACCTGCTGTGGATTGGCCTTGCCCTGTGATTTCTTCATCACCTGTCCGACGAAGAATCCGAAGACCTTGTCCTTCCCGGCGCGGTACTGCTCTACCTGCTGCGGGTTCGCGCCGATGATGTCATCGATCATCTCGGCAAGTGCCGTGACGTCGTTCATCTGCCTCAAGCCGCGGGCTTCGATGATTTGATCGGCGTCACCCTCGCCGTTCCACATGGCTTCGAACACCTGTCTTGCCAGTGAGTTGGAGACGGTGCCATCGCGCACGCGCACGATGAGTCGACCGAGCGCGGTCGGTGACACCGGGCAGTGTTCGATACCGAGCCCAGCGCGATTGAGTGCCGCGAAAACCTCGCCGTTCAACCAGTTCGACGCTGCGCGGGCGTCGCTCGCTGCGCTTGCGAGCGCTTCGAAATAGTCCGCTACCTGCCGCTCGTGTGCGAGTGCTTCGGCATCGGCCACCGGCAGCGCAAAATCCGTGACATAACGTGCGGACCGCGTCCACGGCAATTCCGGCAGCATGGCGCGCGCCCGCTCGATCTGTGGTGCATCGACGACAATCGGCAACAGGTCGGGATCGGGAAAGTAGCGATAGTCGTGCGC
This sequence comes from Gammaproteobacteria bacterium, assembly GCA_020851775.1. GTDB lineage: Bacteria > Pseudomonadota > Gammaproteobacteria. Next base: position 843 of record JADZCB010000382.1, on the reverse strand, counting down.
ATCCTCCTTGCTCCGCATGCTGCGCGTCTCGTCGCGCTCCGGATCGTAGAGCCGCGTCTCCTGCACCACCTGACCGCCGTTTTCGAGGATCTCGATCTGGCGCTCGACCTCGTGTGCGATTGCCTTTTCGACGAAGCGGAACGAATTGATGTTCTTGATTTCGGCCCGCGTGCCGAGCTTTTCGCTGCCTGCCCGGCGTACGGAGACATTGGCGTCGCAACGAAAAGAGCCTTCCTGCATATTGCCGTCACAGATCCCGAGGTAGCGCACCAGCATGTGCATCGTCCGCATGTAGGCGACGGCTTCTTCCGGCGAGCGCAGGTCCGGCTCGGAGACAACTTCGAGCAGCGGCGTGCCGGCGCGGTTCAGATCGACGCCCGTCGCGCCTGGATACGCGTCGTGGACCGACTTGCCTGCGTCTTCCTCGAGATGCGCGCGCGTCACGCGCACGATTTTTTCGCTGCCATCCGCGAGCCGGATCGCCAGCCGGCCGCGCGAGACTATCGGTAGCTCGTACTGGCTGATTTGATAACCCTTCGGCAGATCGGGATAGAAGTAGTTCTTGCGCGCCAATACGGAGATCGGTGCGATCTCCGCATCGAGCGCGAGCCCGAGCCGGATCGCCATGTCGACCGCCGCCCCGTTCAGTATCGGAAGCACGCCGGGCAGTCCGAGATCGATGGCGCAGGCCTGCGTGTTCGGTGGCGCGCCATAGGCGGTCGACGCGCCCGAGAAGATCTTGCTCGCGGTCGCGAGCTGAACATGGATCTCCAGGCCGATGACAGTTTCCCAGCTCATGTCTGTGGTGGCCGCGCGAGATGCCAGCTCGTCTCCTGCTGGTGG
>JADZCB010000381.1 GCA_020851775.1 Gammaproteobacteria bacterium | reverse complement strand
TTCGACGCGGCGCCCGACGTCGGCGGCACCTGGTACTGGAACAGCTATCCCGGCGCGCGCGTCGATTCGCAGTCGTATGTCTACCAGTACTGGTTCTCGGAAGAACTGTTGCAGGAATGGGATTGGAGCGAGCGCTTTCCGGCCCAGCCCGAAACCGAGCGTTACCTGAACTTCGTCGCCGACAAGTTCGAGCTCCGCCAGCACATCCGCTTCAACACGCGCGTCGCGCATGCGCACTGGGACGAGGCGAGCGCGCGCTGGACGATCGAGACCGAGGACGGCGAGCGCTGCACGGCGAAATACTTCGTGAGCTGTGCCGGCATGCTGTCGGCGCCGAAAGTGCCGCCGTTTCCGGGACACGAGCAGTACAAGGGCGTAATCGCGCACACGGCGCGCTGGCCGCGTGATCTCGATCTCGCGGGCAAGAAGGTCGGTGTCGTCGGTACCGGCGCGACGGGCATCCAGGTGATTCAGACGATTGCCGGCAGCGTCGCCGAATTGAAGGTCTTCCAGCGCACGGCGCAGTACGCGGTGCGCATGAACAACGAGCGCTACGACGCGCAGCGCTGCGCCGAGTGGCGTGCGCAGTACCCCCGTCTGCGCGAACGCGTGCACCACACGTTCGCAGGCTTCGATTTCGATTTCTACCTGCCGGCGTGGCATTCACTGACGCCCGGGCAGCGCCGTGCCGAACTCGAGAAGCTGTGGACGGACGGTTCGCTGGCGATCTGGGTCGGCGGCTTCCAGGAGTCGCTGATCGATCCGGCGATCAACGAGGAAGTGTCCGAGTTCGTGCGCGAAAAAATCCGCGCCCAGATCGACGACCCGAACGTCGCCGAGATGCTGGTGCCGCGGATGTACGGCTTCGGCACCTATCGGGTGCCGCTCGAGAACGGCTATTACGAGGCCTTCAACCGTCCCAACGTCGAGCTGATCGACGTGCGTGCGAACCCGATCGAACGCTTCACCGACAAGGGCCTCGTCGTCGCCGGCCGCGAATTCGAGCTCGATGTCGTGATCCTCGCCACCGGCTTCGATGCGGGCACCGGCGCGCTCGCACGCATGGACGTGCGCGGTCGCGACGATCGTTCACTGACCGGGCTGTGGGGCAAGGACATCCGCTCGACCCTGGGCCTGCAGGTGCACGGCTTTCCGAACCTCTTCACCGTCGGCGGGCCGCTCGCGCCATCGACCGCCTTCTGCAACATGACGACGTGCCTGCAGCAGCAGGTCGACTGGGTGATGAACTGCATCACCTGGTTGCGTGCGAACGGCAAGCGCGCGATCGAACCGACGCTGGAGAAGGAGAACGAGTGGGTGCGTCATCACGACGAGATCGCGAACTCGACGCTCTTGATGCGTACGAAATCCTGGTACACCGGTGACAACATCGAGGGCAAGCCGCGCCGTCTCCTGTCGTACATCGGTGGCGTCGGCAATTACCGCAAGATCTGCGACGAGGTGCAGCACAGCGGATACCAGGGTTTCGCCGTCGCCTGAGCGCGCTGTACCGGCGTACGGCACGTGATCGTGACAAACGCGGGGAGCGGGCAGCCGCACCCCGCGCACCGCGGGCGGGAAGCTCAGTCGTGCACGCCCGTCGCGAGCCGCCGGCCCTCGCGCAGGGCTGCCAGGTTCAGCGCGCGGAACTTCGATGGCGTCGATTGCGCGACGACCGTTTCGAGCGTGTCGTAGGCGCAGACACCGGACAAGGCGACCAGCGCGCCGAGGCCGATGACGTTCGCGACCCGCGGATTGCCCAGCGCGCGCGCCGCGGCGAGCGGTGTCAGCGCATGCAACCGGTAGCGACCGGTCGGCGGACGCGGCACACGATCGGCATCGATGATCACGAGCGCGTCGTCGACGAGCAGGGCGTCGGCATCTTCGAGGGCGGCCTGATCGAGCAGCAGATAGCAGTCGAGGCGCGTGACGAGCGGATAATCGACCTGCGCGCTCGCCGCGACGAGATCCGAGCGGCTGGTACCGCCGCGCGAGGTCGGTTCATAGGTTTGCGACTGCGCGACGCGCAGGCCTTCGGCGACGAAGGCATCGGCGAGCAGCCGTCCGGCGAGGCCGAGGCCCTGGCCGCCGGTGCCGGCGAGCCGGATCTGCCAGTCCCGTGCGCGGGCCGTCACCGCCGCGTCTCCGTCACACGCGCGCAGTGCGCGCGCCAGGTATCGCCGTATTCGGGGCGATCGTGCCTGGCGAGCACCCCCGTGCGCCACGCGCCCGGGCGAAACGGCCGTTCGACTTCGTTGCCGTAGGATTCGGGTCGCACGTCGTGTTTCTGCCGCAGCACCATTTCGGGCGAGGAGCCGAGTTCATTCTTGCGGCCGTAGATCTCGGTGCAGTCGGACATGATTTCGACGAACGAAAACCCCGGATGCGTGATCGCCTCGCGCACGAGATTCTTCAGGGCCGGCAACTGCAGGGTGATTTCGCGGCCGACGAAGCTCGCCCCGGCGGCTTCGGCGAGGGCGCAGGCATCGAACTGCGGTTCGTGATTGCCTTGCGGAGTCGTCGTCGTGTAGCGCGAGGCGGCCGTCGTCGGTGACGCCTGGCCGCCCGTCATGCCGTAGACCTCGTTGTTCAGCATCAGGCAGGTCATGTCGAGGTTGCGGCGGCATGCGTGGATCAGATGATTGCCGCCGATCGCGAGACTGTCGCCGTCACCGGTAATCACGATGACCGTCAAGTCGGGGCGCGCGAGCTTCAGGCCCGTCGCGAACGCGAGCGGCCGCCCGTGCGTGGTGTGGACCGTGGTCGCATCGACATACGCCGACATCCGCCCCGAGCAGCCGATGCCGCTGACGACCGCGAGTCGGTCTTTGTCGACATCGAGTTCATGCAAGGCCCACAGCAGCGCGCGCAGGGCGATGCCGTGACCGCAGCCGGGGCACAGGAAATGCGGCATGCGATCGAGTCGCAGGTAATCGCGGATGTCGAATTCTCGGCGTGCGCGGGTGTCCATGGTCAACGGCTTCCGGCTCTGATCTGTCATCGATTCATTCGGCGGCGGCTGGCGTCGACGCGCGACGCGTCGACGGTTGCGCGAGCGCGAGCAGGCGCGAAAGGATTTCGCGCGGCGCGATCGGCTCGCCGTCGATCCGGTGCAGACCCTCGACGCGTGGCCCGCCGGCGCACAGACGCTCGACTTCGAGCCGGAGTTGCCCGGCATTGAGTTCCGGCACGATCACCGTCCGTGCCCGGTCCGCCATCTGCGCGAAGGTTTCTGCCGGGAACGGCCACAGCGTCACCGGCCGGAACAGCCCGGCGGCGATCCCGCGGGCACGGGCTTCGCGCACGGCCTGCGCCGCCGCGCGGGCACAGATCCCATAGGCGACGACGAGGATCTCCGCGTCCGC
>JADZCB010000380.1 GCA_020851775.1 Gammaproteobacteria bacterium | reverse complement strand
TTTGACTCCGTGTCGCACCGAGATCGAGAGCGCGTCACAGAGTATAGCCAATGCGATATGCGCGCCGTCGGCGGCACGCCTCGTGAACGGATCGATGGATCGCCCGCAGAAGGGCGTGACGTCGGGACGAGGAAGACTGATGGGGGTGGCTGGAACGGGCAACGGGAGTGGCAATGAGTGGTCATGCAGAGCCTTGTCCAGCCTTTATGAGTTTGTCACCGCCGCCGGCGGTGTCCGTGATGCCGCGCCCTGACCACTTCTCCAGAAGGCGCGACATTGCCTCGCGTGGGTTCCGTCGTGATCTGGAAAGGTTCGAATGATCCAGATCTTTTTACGCAAGGCCGAACCGATTCTAGAGAAATATGGGGGTCCGGCAACCCTGCGAAAGACGCGCGCGTCGACGCCACGCGCGCAGCGTTTTCAACGCCGCGGCGAGATCTCTCTTACTGCGGTGCAGCGATTTTCTTCGGCGGCACGTGCGGCGCATTCTGTTGACGCACACCGCCGACGAAGCAGCGCTTCTTCGCCTCGGCACGCGCGGCGTCGAGCTTGCCGATGAGTTCCTTCGCACGCGGGTTGTCGCGAAAGATGCCGCCTTTGTCGCCGGGCATCTGCTTGTAGATTTCGTAGGTGCGTGCTTCGGTGAAGACGTCGTAATCGACCTGCTGCATCAGCATGTCGATCTGGCAACTGCAGCGCTGGAGGTTGTCGATGTTCTGGCCCCCGTTCTCCTGCATGCAGGTCAGCACGGCATCGACACGGTCTAATGTCGGATAGTCGAAGGCAGTGGCGGTCAATGGCGCAACGAGGCCTGCGGTCAGCACCAGGGCAGCGAACTTCATGGGCAACTCCAAGGGGCCAGGGGCCTTCGGATTGTACTCCGAAGGCTTTTCGCCGCTACCCTGTCGGCGCACCGCGGCAGGGAACCGGAAGAGCGGTGCAGGCATGCGGTATCGGCGACAAGCCCGATCCGCGCCTGCCGCTGCCGGCAGGGACAGCGCGATGCCGCCCGTATCACGCAGCAAGGAGATCCTGGGACACATGGGTAATGTACTGGTCACCGGCGGCGCCGGTTACATCGGCAGTCATGTCGGCAAGCTCCTCGGCGCGGCCGGTCACCACGTGGTGACGTTGGACAACCTGTCGAAGGGCTACGCGGGCGCCGTGACCTGCGGCCCGCTCGTCGTCGGCGATACCGGTGACGCCGCACTGGTGAGTTCGCTGCTGCGCGAACATGCAATCGACACGGTGATGCACTTCGCGGCCTGGACCATCGTGCCGGAATCGGTGGCGCAGCCGCTGAAGTACTACCTGAACAACACCTGCCACGCGCGCACCCTGATCGAATGCGCCGTCGCTGCCGGCGTGCGCAACTTCGTGTTCTCGTCGACCGCGGCGGTCTATGGCATCCCCGACGCCCCGCGCTGCGATGCCGAGACGACACCGACGCGACCGATCAATCCTTACGGTTCCTCCAAGCTGATGGCCGAACAGATGCTGCGCGATGCCTGCGCGGCGAGCGGCATGCGCCACGTGATCCTGCGCTACTTCAACGTCGCCGGCTGCGATCCCGACGGCCAGATCGGCCAGTCGACGCGCGAGGCGACGCTCTTGATCAAGGTGGCTGTCGAAGCGGCGGTCGGTCGCCGCCCGGGCCTCGCGGTTTTCGGCACCGATTACCCGACGAAGGACGGCACCGGTGTGCGCGATTACATCCACGTCGTCGATCTCGCCGAAGCCCATCTGCGCGCGATGGACTACCTCACGGGCGGCGGCGCATCGGTGACACTGAACTGCGGCTACGGCCACGGTTACAGCGTGCGCGAAGTGATCGAGTCGGTCGAACGCGTGACCGGCAAGCCGCTCACGGTTGCCTACGAGCCACGGCGCGCCGGCGATCCCCCCGAGCTCGTCGCCGATGCGACGAGACTGAAGGCGCTGTTCGGCTGGCAACCCCGGTTCGACGATCTCGATCGCATCGTCGGCACCTCTTACGCCTGGGAGGTCAAGCTCGCGAACGGCAGCGCCAGCGACGGCCGCGCGCGCTGATCGCCCGCATGTCCCGGCCGCTGCTCGCGTTCGCGCTCGTCGTTCTCACGCTGGGCGGCCCGCGCGCCGGCGCCGCCGCGCCGCGTCTCGCCGATCTGGTCGATCGCGTGCGGCCGGCCGTCGTCGGCGTCGGGCTCGCCAATCCGCTCGGCGCGCCGCGCTATCAGCTCGGCGCGACCGGTTTCGCGATCGGCGACGGGCATACGGTCGTGACGAACTCGCACGTCGTCGCCGGGGTCGCGACGCAGGGCGAGAAGGCGACACTCGTCGTCTTCGTCGGCCGCGGCCCGCGTCCTTCGGTTCGGCCGGCCATCGTGCTGCATGATGACCCGACGCACGATCTCGCCGTCCTGCGCATCCCGGGCGATCCTGTCCCGGCGCTGACACTGGCCGACGGGTCGCCCGTGCGCGAAGGCACCGAGATCATGTTCACGGGCTTTCCGATCGGCGCCGTGCTCGGCCTCTACCCGGTCACGCATCGCGGCATCGTGTCCTCGATCGTGCCGATCGCCATCCCGCAGCCGTCCGCCGCGAACCTGACGGCGGCACAGATCAAGCGTCTGCAGCAGCCGTTCGACATGTACCAGCTCGATGCCACGGCCTATCCCGGCAACAGCGGCAGCCCGCTGGTCGATCAGGACAGCGGCCAGGTGATCGGGGTTCTCAACAGCGTGCTCGCCAAGCAGGGCCGCGAGAGCGTGCTGAAGGATCCGAGCGCGATCACCTACGCGATCCCCGTGCGCTTTCTGCACCAACTCCTCGATCGACGCTGAGCCGACACCGATGCCGCCACGCCGTACCGTCCTGCATGGTGTCGCCACGCTTGGCCTGATTGCCTATACGACGATGCAACCGCTGCGTGACTGGCAGTGGTCGGCGTCCGGTGTCGGGCACGTGCCGGGCGTCGACGGAGCCGATGCGGCGAACGCCTGGCTGCTGTTCGTTGCGTTCGGTGTCGCGCTTGCGAGCGGTATCGGCGGTTCGCTCGCACGCGTGCTTGCCGTGACTGCCGGCGCCGGGCTCGTCGTCGCCGGCGTCGTCGAAACCGTACAGGCGGGCCTGCCGCATTTCGTGCCCGCGCTGCGCGATGTCGTCGTGAACGTCGCTGCCGTCATCGGTGGCGGGATGCTGTACCTGCTCGGCACGACGCCGTTCGGTGCAGGGCTGAAGGCGTGGCGGACGCGATACTGTCGCGACGATCTCGAAGCGGATATCGCGCTTGGCGTGCTCGCGCTGTGGGCAGCGTCCCTGCTTCTGCCCGGGATCCCGCGCCTGGATCTGGCCTCGTTCGCCGAAGGTTACGGCGGGATCTGGGACACGCTGACGCATGCTGCCCCCTTCGATGCGCGCGCCGCGCTGATCGGCGCCTGCGCGACGCTCGGCCTCGCCCCGGTCGCCTATCGCCTGTGGCCGACGCGGCGCGGACGCATGCTGAAGACGGTCCTCCTGATCTTCACCGTGCTGCTGCTCGAAGGGGCGGTCGCGACCCGCCATACGAGTCTCGAACCCCTGCTCGGCGCGATCATCGGGCTCGCGCTGTTCCGCTTCCTGAGCCAGCTCGAAATCCTGGCCGCGCGTGGCATCGGCTTCGTTGCCTTGATCG
>JADZCB010000379.1 GCA_020851775.1 Gammaproteobacteria bacterium | reverse complement strand
TCCTCCGCGAGTTCGCGACACAGATACAGCACGTCGTCCAACGTGCCATCGCGCCATTCCTGCGGAAGCGTGGGTATCACGACTCGAGCCTCATCGTCCGAATCCGACGCGGCCATTCTAGGGAGGCGGATTGGGGCCAACACTTGACTTAGATCGTGTTCGAGTACGGTCGGCCTCGGCGCCGACGGTCTGATCGGTCGTCGTGGAGCCGGCTGAATGGCTGAGCGTAAATCCGTTCCACTCGAAGCTGTCGAGGCTGGGTGACGGCGCCCGGCGCTGACATCCGCCCTGTGATCGATATTCACGCTCGGCGCTTCAGATCGGCAGCGCGCTGTCGTCCTTCACTTCACTGAGCGCGATGCTCGAACGGATCTGCGCCACCGCCGGCAACGTGAAGATGCGCTCCTTCAAAAAGCGATCGTAGGCTTCGGTATCCCGCACCAGTACCTTGATCACGTAGTCGGCGTCGCCGGTCGCGCTGTAACACTCGACGACTTCGCGACACGCGAGCATGGCGGCTTCGAACTCCTTGACGGCGTTTCTCGTCGTGCGCTGCAAGGTGATCTGGGCGAACACGCAGAGTCCGAGGCCCAGCCGTGCGCGATCGAGCAGTGCGGTGTAGCGACGGATGTAGCCGCGCTCTTCCAGCATCTTCAGCCGACGCCAGCAGGGTGTGATCGACAGTCCGACGTCGGCGGCGATCTCCTGCAGCGCCCGGCGACCATCAGCCTGCACGGCGCGCAGAATGCGCAGTGAGGCGGTGTCCAGCTCTGGATTTTTCATCGAACTTTCCATTTTTAGAAAACATTTCTCATTAGAGCCGATTCCGATGAAAAACGAGCGCAAATTTTTCCGGCTGACGCGAATAGCATGACGGCATCGACCTGGCGGAGGTGCCACCATGAATGCTGCCCTGCTCCTGACCGGCCACGATCTCGATCTGAAGGACTTCATCGGCGTCAGTCGCGCACGGCGACCGGTGGCGCTGGACGCCGCGACCATCCCGCGGGTGCTGGCCTCGCGCCGCGCGCTCGAAGAGCGCCTGACCCGGGGTGAACTGATCTATGGCGTGAGCACCGGCTTCGGCGCGAACGTCCATTACGCGATCGGGGGCTCGGCCCAGGCCGAACTGCAGGCGAACATCCTGCGCGCGCTGTGCTGTGGCACCGGACCGGATCTCGCGCAGGACGTCGTGCGCGGTGCGATGCTGCTACGCGCAAATGCGCTGACCCAAGGGTATTCGGCAGTACGACCAGTGGTGATCGAAAGCCTCGTCGGCCTCCTGAATGCCGATATCGTGCCGTGCGTGCCGCGCCTCGGTTCGGTGGGCGCGAGCGGCGACCTCGTACCCTCGGCGTATATCGCCGCAGTACTCGGCGGCACGGGCGCCGTCTTCTGGCACGGGCAGCGCCAGGACGCCGCGCGTGTGCTCGACGCGGCCGGGCTCGCGCCGATCGCGATCCAGCCGAAGGAAGGCCTGGCTCTCGTCAACGGGACGACGGTCATGACCAGCATCGCGGCACATGTGCTGTGCGACTTCGAATACCTCGTGAACCTGCTGATCGCCGCGGTCGCCATGAGCACCGAAGTGCTGTGCGCGACGGTCGATTCCTTCGCCGATGCGATCCAGCGACTCAAGCACCATCCAGGACAGATCGAAGTCGCGCGCCGCCTGCGCGCCTGCAGCGCCGGCAGCACCCTGCTGTTCGATCTCGACGAGCGGCGGGAGTCCCTGCGCGGCGCAGCGGGTGCCGGCGGCGCCGTCGTCGAACATGCGATCCAGACGCCCTATTCACTGCGTTGCGCGCCGCAAGGCCTGGGGCCGGCGCTCGACAGCCTCGTCTGGGCACAGCAGCTCGTGCGGCGGGAAATGAATTCAGTCAACGACAATCCGCTGATCGACGCGGCCGCCGATGCGGTCTATCACACCGGCAACTTCTACGGTGGCCACATCGCACGCGCGATGGATGGCCTCAAGCTCGATATCGCCAACAGTGCCAACTGGGCCCACGGTCTGATGGCGATGCTGATGGATCCCCGCTTCAGCAACGGCCTGCCCGCCAGCCTCGCTGCGCAGCCCGGCCTGCACAGCGGCTTCAAGGGCATGCAGTTGTCACAGACCGCACTCGTCTGCCAGTGCCGGCAGATGGCCGCACCGAGCAGCGTGCACACGCTGCCGACCGAACAGTACAACCAGGACATCGTCAGCCTCGGCCTGCATGCCGCATGCGGCGCCGAAGACATGCTGGGGCATCTGCGCAACGTGATCGCGATGCTCTTGCTCGCGCTGTGCCAGGCAGCAGATCTGCGCGGTGCGACACGCGGCGCCGTACGCCTCGGCGAGGGCAGTCGCTCGCTGCATGCCGCAGTGCGCGAACACGTGTCGTTCGTCGCCGCCGATCGCTACATGGGCGACGACATCGCCGCCGTCGCCGATCTGATCGCCGCGCAGCGTATCGCACTCGTCGCGTGAACGCCGGCCTGTGAGTGGCGGCCGTTTGACAAGCGCGTTGCGCGGGCAGCACAGTGCGCGAAAACGCTGCGAAGGTCGGATTTCCGCGGACCATGTGGCCGCGGCACCAGTCCACGAGCGATTCGTGCAGTGCTTCAGCGCAGGAAGCCGGCACGCGACCACGGCCGCGCCCCAGGGGAACCGATCGTGATGTGTCATACCGGCCACCGCCATGATCGCTGACGGCGTCTGCGCCGAAGAAGTGCCGCGCTGGGTACCCGGGGAGGTGCTCCTCGCGAGTGATGGTCTGAAATGGTCCGGCGTCAAGCTGCGTGCCTACCGCTACACCCCGCTCGACGTCGAAGTGCCGCGACTGCAGGACTTCGTGCTGGTCGCCTATCGGCGGGGCCCGACTGCGATGGCGCGCCGCTTCGACGGCCGCTGGCGCCGCGCTGATCTGATTCCCGGTGACATCTCGCTGCTGACCCGTGCGCAGTGGTCCCACTGGCACTGGGACGGCGCCATCGACGTGATCCATGTCTATCTGACGGCGTCGCTGATGGCACAAGTCTGTGCCGAACTCTATGACCGCCCAATCGTCGACGTCCACCTGCACGACGTGCTGAAAATCCGGGATGCCGTGCTGTTCAACGGCGCGCTGGCGATCGCCGCCGAGGTGGCACAGGCTCAGTTCGGCGGCGAACTCTATGTCGATGCCGTGGCGCGACAGATGTGCGTGCATGCGCTGCGCCATTACACGAGCGTTTCGTTTCGCGACGTGGTGCCGATGGGGGGCCTGTCCCGCCGCCAGCAGCAGTGCCTCGTCGAATTCATCGCGGCGAATCTCGCCGGCAGCCTGACCGTCGAGCGGCTCGCCACCGTGGCCGGCGTCAGCGGCTGTTTCCTGTTGCGACATTTCAAGGCTCGTTTCGGCAGCGCACCGCATGCCTATGTGCTTGCGTGCCGGCTGGAGCGCGCGCGCACGCTGCTGACCGCGAGCGATTACGACGTCGCGACCATCGCGAGTCTGTGCGGCTTTGCCGATCAACCTCACCTGACCCGTGCGTTCAAACGTGCGCACGGCACGACACCCGCCGCCTACCGTCGCGCACGACGGCGCTGAGCGCGCGAACGATTCAAGTTTGCGCGCGGTTCCTTCAAGCCGCGCGACACTCGCCGCCCTAAGCTGGCCCGTGCACCCGATGTGGTGCGCCGAAGCCCATCATCCGCGACGAGGATTCGCCCATGGCAGTGCGCAGGTCCAAACAGCAACACGCCGACAACTGGATCGCTCTCGATGCCGGCGGCACCATGACCGACGCGGTGATCGTCGACGACAGTGGCCGTTTTCTCGTCGGCAAGTACCTCACGAACAAGCGCGACGAATCCGTGAGCTTCCTCGGCTCGATCACCGACGCCGCCGCCACTGCCGGCCGGACGCTGGACGATACGCTGCGCCGTTCCCAGGTCATCGTGTATGCCGGCACGATCATGCTGAACACGCTGCTCAGCAAGACGGGTGCGAAGGTCGGCCTGATGGTGACGCAGGGCTTCGAGGACTATCTGCTGATGGAGAAAGCCGAGGGCGGCTGGATCTCCTACCCCTACTCCGACCGTCTGCACACCGTCACCCATCATCACGAGGACCCGGCGATCCCGCGCACGCGCGTCGTCGGCGTACAAGAGCGCATCGATCTCTTCGGTCAGGTCGTATTGCCGCTGCGCAAGGGCGACGTCGAGGCCAAGACCCGGGCGCTGCTCGCCGCCGGTGCCGAATCGATCGCGGTGATGTTCCTGTTCTCGCACATGAACCCGGCCCATGAACAGGAAGCCAGACGGCGCATCCGCTCGGTCGCGAAACACCTGCCGGTGGTGCTGTCCTCCGAAATCGCGCCGACGCACAAGGAATACACCCGGCTCGCATCGGTGGTCGCGCAAGCGTATGCGGGCGAGCGTGCCCGTGAGCATTTCGAGCGCGTCGAAGCCAGGGCACGCGATCACGGTTTTGCGAAAGAGGTCTCCACCCTGCTCGCCCACGGCGGAACGGTGCCGATTTCGACGAAGCGTCTGTACGAGTCCTATGTCTCCGGGCCGGTCGGCGGCATTCTCGGCGGCCACTACGTCGGCGAGGTGATCGGCTCCGGCAACGTCGTCGGCTGCGACATCGGCGGCACCAGCTTCGACGTCGGCATCATCCGTGACGGCATGATCCCCATCATACGTGAGCCGACGCTGCTGTCGTTCCGCAGCAACATCCCGATGATTCATACGGAGTCGATCGGGGCGGGCATGGGCTCCGAACTCGGCGTGCATCCGCTGACCGGCAAGTTGACCGTGGGTCCGCGCAGCGCCGGATCCGATGTCGGCCGCTGTCTCAATTGGCCGGTACCGACCATCACCGACTGCCACATTCTGCTCGGCTATCTGAACCCACATTATTTTCTCGGCGGCGATGTGCAACTCGATCTCGACGCGGCGATACGCGCGCTCGAACCGATGGCCAGGCATTTCAACACCCAGGTCTATGAATTCGCCGAGCGTGCCCACCTGCTGGTCTGCGAGTACATGCGCGAGTTCCTCGTCAACATGCTGCGCGGTCGCGGCTACGACACGCACGATTACACGCTGATGATGTACGGCGGCGGCGGACCACTCGGGCTCGCCGACGTGGTCCACGGCCTCGAGCTCAAGGACATCGTGACGTTTCCGTTCGCAGCAGTGTTTTCCGCCTTCGGCGTGCTGTGTGCGCCGCGCCGTTACCGCTATCACCAGAGCATCATCGCGGCCTGTCCGCCCGGTCGCGACGCCCACGTCGTCGCGGTCAAGGAAGCTGCCATCGAGGCGATCAACGGCGCCTGGCAGCAATTGGAAGCGCGCGCGGCGAGCGACTTCGCGCAGCACGGCTGGAATTTCGCGGAAGCCCGCCAGGCACATCTGATGTATGTGCGCTTCACCAACCAGCTCTCGGATTTCGAGGTCACCTGGGATCTGTCGCGTCTGCGCAGCACCGCCGATCTCGACGAGATGATGCGCCGCTTCGAGCGTGTCTACACCACGATCTACCCCGAGCAGGCATTGGAAACCGAAGCAGGTTACCAAGTGCTCGAAGTCGCGCTCGCCGCCGACATCACCACGCCGAAACCGCAATTGCCGACGCTTCCTCTCGCGGGTCCGAAGCCACCCGATGCCGCCGTCAAAGGCACGCGCAAAGTCTACTACCGCGGCAAGCGCCTCGACTTTCGAATCTACGAAATGGACGAACTCCAGGCCGGCAACATCGTCAACGGTCCATCGATCATCGAGCATCCGGCGACGACGTTCTACATTCCGCCGGACAAGCATGCCGCCTTCGATGAGCGTCGGCTCATCCGCTATCGCGACGGATCGCGATGACGCATGTCACACGGAAGCAGGAGTTTTTCGATCATGAACAGCCCCGCGAATCTCCTCGAACGCCTTGATCGCTCGGAGCAACTGTTCCGCGAAACCGGCCATTACCAGGGCCTGAAGTCACTCGCCCTGCACGATGCCGATCCGCTGAAGTTCGAAGCGTTTCACTCGCGCCTGCTGTCGACGATCATCTCGGTCCGCGACACGATGAAGTACATCG
>JADZCB010000378.1 GCA_020851775.1 Gammaproteobacteria bacterium | reverse complement strand
GCGTCCGCGCTGGCCCGGTCACGTAACGAAGTCTACCGCCTGGCGCTCGCCATCGAGACGTTCGAGGCATGAAGCGGCTGGTGCGCGCCGCATTCTGGACAGATACTGCCGGGTGAGCGAGCCGGCCGGACGGCCGCCGCCGGCGTTCGCGCCGATGGAGGAAAGTCCGGGCTCCACAGGGCAGGGTGCCAGGTAACGCCTGGGGGGCGCGAGCCCACGGAAAGTGCCACAGAAAATATACCGCCGCCGGCGTGAGCGCCGGCTGGTAAGGGTGAAATGGTGCGGTAAGAGCGCACCGCGTCGGTCAACGCCGATGGCAGGGTAAACCCCACCCGGAGCAAGGCCAAATAGGAAAGCAGGCTGCCTCGCGGCAGCGACGCGCGGCCCGCGCGGGCTTTCGGGTAGGCTGCAACAGGCGTCCGGCGACGGACGTCGCAGACGAATGGCCGTCACCCCCGGCAACGGGGGAACAGAACCCGGCTTACAGGCCGGCTCGCTCCTTCTCCGCGTTCGCCGCGCGCCCCGACATCAAGCATCACATCAACTTCGTTTCTTACGGCGCTGAGTCACAAGCGCTTTATGGATCCATTCCAGGGGTGTCGCCGCCGCCGCGACCCTCGTCGCTAAGTGACTGACAGATAAGAAGGAATTCCGTTTTCGTCCTTGACACAGTTCGACCGCGGTTCGTATAGTGCCCAAAGTGGGGAAGAGTGGGGTTTAGTGGGTAAACTTGGCTCAATCTCCCGTGCCAGCAATCAGAATGGCATTGTCGAGCGGGTAATCGCGCTGCAACAATTAAAGGATGGGACGCCTGCGTGTTTCGGGGATTCAGTACCGTCAGCATCGACGCGAAAGGGCGCATGGCCATCCCGGCGCGTCATCGCGAACTGCTGGATGCGCGGGACATTCATACACTGATCCTGACTCTGAGCCCCTGGGACAGCTGCCTGTGGGCCTATCCGCTGTCCGCGTGGGACGACGTCGACGCGAAATTGAACGCGCTGCCGGCCGCCGATGCCGAGTCACGCATGGCGAAACGCGTGATTCTCGGTCACGCCAGTGATTGCATGCTCGACGCGCAGGGGCGCGTGCTCGTTCCACAGGAACTGCGCGATCTCGCCGGCATCGCGCGCCGCGCAGTCGTGCTCGGTCAAGGCAACAAATTCGAGGTATGGGACGAAGGTGCCTGGGCGCGACGGCGCGAAGAATGGCTGCAGACCGTAGCGGAAGGCGGCAATGCCTCGTCCGCGATGCTGTCGTCGCTCGCGCTCTGAATGGTTGCGATCACCGCGTGCACCTGCCGGTCCTCCTCGACGAAGTGTTGGCGCTGTTGCGGCCGCGTGCGGATGGCGTGTATGTCGACTGCACTTTCGGCCGTGGCGGGCATACCGCCGCGATTCTTGCGCGGCTCGGCGCGTGCGGACGCGTTTTCGCTTTCGATCGCGACACCGATGCGGCAGCGTCGCGTCCCGACCTGCTCGCCGATTCACGCCTGTGCTTCACGCGCCAGGCATTTTCCGCGGCCCGCGCGACACTCGAGGCGGCCGCCGTCTATGGCGCGATCGACGGTGTTCTGATGGATCTCGGCGTATCGTCGCCGCAGCTCGACAACGGTGAACGGGGGTTCAGTTTTCTGCACGATGGTCCGCTCGACATGCGCATGGACGCCAGTGCCGGCGAAACCGCCGCGGAATGGCTCGCGCGCGCGTCGGCGTCCGACATCGAGCGTTGTCTGCGCGAATACGGTGAAGAACGTCATGCCCGCCGCATCGCCCGGCGCATCGTCGAACAGCGCACGCAGGCGCCGATCGACACGACGCACAAGCTGGCCGGGATCGTCGCCTCCGCCGTGCCGCGCAGTGGTGAACGCCTGCATCCGGCGACGCGCACGTTCCAGGCGCTGCGGATCCGGATCAACGATGAACTCGGTGAGCTCACCCGCGCACTGCCGGATCTGCGTGACGGCCTCGCGCCGGCCGGCAGGCTGTGCGTCATTTCGTTCCATTCGCTGGAGGATCGCATCGTGAAGCGTTTCTTCCGTGATTCGGCGAAACCGATCGATCGTTTTCCGCAACCGTCGCTGCCGGCCCCGTTCACGCTGGTCACCCGCAAATCGATCGTGCCGACGGACGGTGAATGCGCGGCGAATCCGCGCGCACGCAGCGCCCATCTGCGCTGTCTGGAACGCCCGGCATGAACGCGTACCTGAAACCGATCATCGTGCCGGCCGTGCTCGTCGCGCTGATCTTTGCGTCGGCATTGAATCTCGTCCTCGAACGCGATCGCACCCGCAGTCTGTTCATCGATCTCCAGGCATTGCGCAAGCAGAAGGACGAACTCGATCGCGAGTGGGGCCAGTTGCTGCTCGAACAGGGCACCTGGGGTGCGCACGGGCGCGTCGAGGAGATTGCACGCGGCAAACTCGGCATGACGATAGCGAAACCGGAACAGATCGTGCGGGTGCGGTTGTGAGAGATGCACAGCAACAGTCGCACGCACGCCGCATGACGGTGCTGGCGGCGTTCGGCCTGGTTGCCGCAGTCATGGTCTGGCGGGCCGTCGATCTCCAGTTTTCCGACCGCGAGTTCCTGCAGGAACACGGCGACGCGCGCTACCTGCGCGTGGTCCCGACCGAAGCCCATCGCGGGATGATCACCGACCGCAACGGTGAACCGCTCGCCATCAGCACACCGGTCGCGTCGGTGTGGGCGAAACCTGCCGAACTGCTGCAGCAGCGCGAGCGCTGGCCGGAGTTGGCGCGCACGCTCGATCTGTCCGTCGAACATCTGGATACGATGCTGACGCCACGGCGCAAACGCGAGTTCGTCTATTTGCGGCGACAGGTAAGTCCCGACGTTGCCGGAGATGTCGCAGCGGCCGATATCCCGGGCGTCAATCTCGTCGACGAATACCGGCGTTACTATCCTGCCGTCGAGGTCACGGGCAATCTGCTCGGTTTCACGAACGTCGACGATCGTGGCCAGGAAGGTATCGAACTGGCCTTCGACTCGACGCTGCGCGGCACACCGGGGCTCGATCGCGTCATCCGCGATCGCCTGGGCCGCATCGTCGAGTTCGTCGGACGTGAGCGACCGGTGCAACCGGGTCGCAATCTCGCGCTCAGCATCGATCGTCGGCTGCAGTACGTGGCCTATCGCGAACTGAAGAAGGCGGTGACCGAGCGCAAGGCCGTGGCCGGTCACATGGTGATTCTCGATGCACGCACCGGCGAAATTCTCGCGCTCGTGAATCAGCCTTCGTTCAACCCGAACAACCGGGGTGACTACAAAGGCGATCACTTCCGCAATCGCGCGGTGACCGATCTCTTCGAGCCGGGCTCGACACTGAAGCCGTTTACGATCGCTGCCGGCCTGGAATCGGGCCTGTACACGCCGTCGACGATCATCGAAACCGGCCCGGGTCGCTTCCGCGTCGGCCGTCACGTCGTGCGTGACATCCACAACTACGGTACGCTCGACGTGACGGGGGTGATCGAGAAATCGAGCAACGTCGGCTCGACGAAGATCGCGCTGTCGCTCGAGGCCGAACAGTTCTGGGGCATGTTGAACGGTGTCGGGTTCGGCCAGATCACCGGGGTCGAACTGCCGGGCGAGCCGCAGGGACGGCTCGCCGAGCCGCGCAACTGGCGCCAGGTCGAACAGGCGACACTCGCCTTCGGTTACGGCCTGTCGGTCACTGCCGTGCAACTCGCGCGTGCGTACGGGGCGCTCGCCAACGGCGGCATGCTTCCGGGGGTCACGATCCTCAGGCAGGACAAGCCGGTCGCCGGCGTGCGCGTGATGTCGGAAACGACGGCGCTCGCCGTGCGCGACATGCTGAAGCGCGTCGTCGAGTCGGGCACGGGCAAGGCGGCGGCAGTCAAGGGTTATCAGGTCGGCGGCAAGACGGGGACGGTGCACAAGAATGCCGACGGCGGCTACGCCAAGCATGACTATCTGTCGCTGTTCGCGGGCTTCATTCCGGTCAGTGCCCCGCGACTGATCGGAGTCGTCATCGTCGACGGTCCGCAGGGCAACGAGTACTACGGTGGTCTCGTTGCCGCCCCGGTATTCGGTGCCGTGATGCACGAAGCGGTGCGGATTCTGAACATCGCGCCGGATGCCGAGATCATCGACGAGAACCCGGCCGTGCGACTGGCGGGTTGGACCGGATCGACCCCGCCCGCGGCAACGGAGCGGGTGCAATGATGGCGATGCGCGCCGCGCGAGGCATGCCGCTCGCCGAGTTGCTCGCGGCACTGCCCGATGTCCCGGTGCCCGGCAGGCGGGCGGCGAATCCGTTCATCACCGGTCTTGCGCTCGACAGCCGCAAAGTGATGCTCGGCGATTGCTTCGTCGCACTTGCCGGTGCGCGCGAACACGGCCTCCGGCATGCCGCTGCAGCAGTTACCGCCGGCGCGGTCGCCGTGCTGACCGAAGGCGTCGACGTGCTGCCTGCGCTCGGCGTACCGGTGCTGCGCGTCGACGACCTGCGCCTGCGTCTCGGTGATCTCGCCGCGTGCTTTTTCGAATATCCCGCACGGCACATGACGACGATCGCGGTGACCGGGACGAATGGCAAGACCACGGTCGCGCATCTGTGCGCCGACGCCTTGCACCGGCTGCACGGGATCAGCGGATATTTCGGCACGCTCGGGGGTGGCCGCTTCGACGCGCCGACACCGGGCCCCAACACGACCCCTGATCCGATCACGCTGCAGCGCGCCTATGCGCGACTGCGCGACGCCGGCTGCCGGCACGTCGCACTCGAAGCCTCGTCGCACGCCCTCGTGCACGGCCGGCTCAACGGTCTCGACATCGGTGTCGCGGTGTTCACCGGGCTGGGGCACGACCATCTCGATTTTCACGGCACGCTCGACGCCTATCTGAAGGCGAAGTCCCGCCTGTTCGTGCACCCCGGACTGCAGACCGCCGTGATCAATGCCGACGACGCGGCCGCGCCGCGTATCGCGACCGCTATCGCGCCGGACGTGCGGTGCTGGCGTTTCAGCCTGCGCGATGGTACTGCCGACTTCGTCGCGCAGGAGATCGCCTGCAGCGCGACCGGCAGCCACGTGCGTGTGCGCACGCCGTGGGGCGCTGCCGACCTCGACAGTGCTCTGATCGGCGACTTCAACGTGCAGAACCTGCTCGCGGCGCTGGCCGCACTGGTCGCGGCTGGTACGCCGCTCGCCGCTGCCGCACGTGCACTGTCGGCCGCGAGACCGGTGCGCGGTCGCATGGAACTCGCGGCCCGCACGCCCTGCGTCTATGTCGACTATGCACATTCGCCCGACAGTCTCGAACGCGTGCTCGCCACGCTGCGGCATCTCGCGCGCGGACGCCTGATCTGCGTGTTCGGCTGCGGTGGTGAACGCGACGTGACGAAGCGGCCGGCAATGGGCGCAGTCGCCGAGCGTGCGGCGGATCTCGTCTTCGTCACGGCCGACAACCCGCGCGGTGAAGATGCGGGCGCGATCGCCGCCGACATCCTGCGCGGCATGCAACGGCCGGCGGCGGCCCGTGTCGAGCTCGATCGGGCAGCGGCCATTCGCGCGGCGCTTGCCTGTGCCGGGTCCGACGATGTCGTGCTGATCGCCGGCAAGGGACACGAGACGACACAGACGATTGGCACGCGCAACGTACCGTTCGACGATGTCGCGGTGGTGCGTGACGTCCTCGGGGTGCAACCGTGATCCGCGGCACTCTGCAGGAGGTGGCGCGCACGGTGGGAGGTGAACTGCACGGCGACGATGCGGCGTTCAGCGGCGTCAGCACCGATACGCGAGCGATCGATCCGGGCCAGCTCTTCATAGCGCTGCGCGGGCCGCGCTTCGATGCGCACGACCTGCTCGACGCCGCCGCGCAGGCGGGGGCGGCGGGCGCCGTCGTCATGCGCGAGACGACGAGCCGCCTGCCTCAGGTGCTCGTCGGCGATACGCGCACGGCGCTCGCCGATCTCGCGCGTGACTGGCGTCGGCGCTTTCGGATCCCGGTCATCGCGGTGACCGGGAGCAACGGCAAGACGACGACCAAGGAAATGCTCGCCGCGATCCTGCGCACGCAGGGTCCGGTGCTCGCGACCGAAGGCAATCTGAACAACGATATCGGTGTGCCGCTGACGTTGTTCCGCCTCGCTGACGCGCATCATCATGCCGTGATCGAAATGGGTGCGAACCGTCCCGACGACATCGCCGGACTCGTCACCATCGCCGAACCGACGGTCGCGCTGGTGACGATGGTGGCGCCGGCCCATCTCGAAGGCTTTGGCGACGTCGAAGGTGTCGCGCGTGCCAAGGGCCGCATCTACTCGCGACTGCCGCCCGGTGGCATCGCCGTCGTCAATGCCGACGAAACGTGGGCCGATCAATGGTGCGCGACGGCAGGCGGCGCACGTATCGTCAGCTTCGGCGTCGCGCCCGGCGCCGATATCACGGCGAGCGCGGTGGTCTGCGGTGAACTCGGTACCGGCACCCGCTTCGTGCTCCACATCGGCAAGGCGCGTCGCGCGGTCGATCTGCCGTTCGACGGTGAGCACAACGTCCGGAACGCGCTGGCTGCCGCCGCGGTGGCACATGCGGTCGGTGTCTCCATCGACGACATCGGCCGCGGACTCGCACAGGCGGCGCGCGTGAAGGGTCGCCTGGTGGTGAAGACGGCGCGCGGCGGCATGCGCGTGATCGACGACTCCTATAACGCGAATCCCGCGTCGCTCGCGGCCGCGATTGCGCTGCTCGCGCGCCAGCCGCGCGAACGCTGGCTCGTGTTCGGCGACATGGGCGAGCTCGGGGCGGCAGCACCGGCGGCGCACCGTGAAGTCGGTGAGCTCGCCCGCCGCGCGGGCATCGAGCGGCTGTTCGGTGTCGGGCCGCAGGCGCGCGCCGCGGTCGACGCATTCGGGGCCGGTGGCATCTGGTGCGCCGACGCGCCGGCGGCTCTCGTCGTACTCGAGACCCTCGACGGCGCCGGCGCGACGGTGCTGATCAAGGGCTCGCGCTACATGCAGCTCGAACGCATCGTCGAGGGTCTCGTCGCGAGCGACGGAGGGCACGCCTGATGTTGATGGAACTGGCGGAACTGCTCGCCCAGTTCAATTCCGGTTTCCGGGTATTCCAGTACCTGACGTTCCGGACGATCCTCGGCGCGCTGACGGCGTTCTTCATCGCGCTGCTGATCGGCCCGCACATGATCAAGCGGCTGACGGTGCGTCAGATCGGGCAGACGGTGCGCGACGACGGTCCGCAGACGCATCTGATCAAAGCCGGCACGCCGACGATGGGCGGCGCTCTCATTCTGCTGTCGATCGTCGTCAGCTCGCTGCTGTGGGGCAATCTCGGCAACCGCTTTCTGTGGGTCGCGCTGCTGACGACGCTCGCCTTCGGCGTCATCGGCTGGGTGGACGACTACCTCAAACTGTCGCGCAAGAATTCGAAGGGCCTGGCCGCGCGCTACAAGTATGCGTGTCAGTCGATCGTCGCCCTGACCGCGGCGCTGTTCCTGTACCAGACCGCGCACTCGCCGGTCGAGACTCAGCTCATCGTGCCGTTTTTCAAGGACGTCGCGTTGAACCTCGGGGTGTTCTACGTCGTCTTCACCTATTTCGTGATCGTCGGCAGCAGCAATGCGGTGAATCTCACCGATGGTCTCGACGGGCTTGCGATCCTGCCCACGGTGCTCGTCGCCGGCGCGCTCGTCGTCTTCGCCTATGTCAGTGGCAACGTCAATTTCGCGCGTTACCTCGCCGTGCCCTATGTCGCCGGTGCCGGTGAGATCTGCGTGTTTTGCGGGGCGCTGGTCGGTGCCGGGCTCGGCTTCCTGTGGTTCAACACCTATCCTGCACAAGTTTTCATGGGCGACATCGGTGCACTGGCACTCGGCGCAGCCCTTGGCGTCGTCGCCGTCATCGTGCGCCAGGAGCTCGTGCTGTTCCTGATGGGTGGCGTGTTCGTCGTCGAGACCGTGTCCGTAATCCTGCAGGTCGCGTCGTTCAAGCTGACCGGCCGACGCATTTTCCGGATGGCGCCACTGCATCATCATTTCGAGCTGAAGGGCTGGCCGGAACCGCGCGTGATCGTGCGCTTCTGGATCATCACGGTCGTGCTCGTGCTGGCGGGTCTCGCGACCCTGAAGCTGCGCTGATGAACGCCGTCGCCGCCGGTCGCAGTCGACCCGCCTCGATAACCGGCGCACGCTGGGCCGTGTTCGGCCTCGGCGCGACGGGCCTGTCCTGTGCGCGCTTTCTGGCCGCGCGCGGCGCTCACGTCGCGGCGTTCGACACCCGCGCGACGCCACCGAACTGCGACGCTGCGCGCGCGCTCGGTGTCGAGGTCCACTGCGGCGCGCTGGCCGCGACGAGCTTCGACGACTATGCGCAGATTGCAGTGAGCCCCGGGGTGGCGCTCGACGAGCCGGCTCTGATCCGCGCGCGCGCGCGCGGCGCGCGTATCGTCGGGGACGTCGAGATCTTTGCCTGGCATGCACGCGCGCCGCTCGCGGCCGTGACGGGTTCGAACGGCAAGAGCACGGTGACGACGCTCGTCTGGCGCATTCTCGAAGCGGCCGGGCGTCGCGTGCGTGCCGGTGCCAATCTCGGCACGCCCGCTTTGGATCTGATCGAGTCGTCGGAACCCGAGGCCTATGTTCTGGAGCTGTCGAGTTTCCAGCTCGATCTGATCGAGACTCTCGCGCCGGCCGTTGCCGTCGTGCTCAACATCACCGCCGATCACATCGACCGTCACGGTTCCTTTGCGGCGTATCGCGAAGCGAAGGCACGCATTCTCCGCGGCGCACGCCACGTCGTGCTCAATGCCGACGATCCGGCCGTCGCGTCACTGGCCGAACGCGTCGTCACACCGGCGACCATCGACTGGATAGCGCCCGACAGCCGCAATCGGGCGCACTACCGTATCGCCATGCATGCCGGTGAACGCTGGCTGTGGGCGGCGGCGACGCCCGTGATGCCGGTGAACGAGCTGCGTGTCGCCGGTCGCCACAACGAGTTCAATGTTCTCGCGGCCGTCGCGACGGCGACCCGGCTCGGGGTCGACGTCGCCGCACAGCGCCGGGCGCTCGCGACATTCGAAGGCCTCGCGCACCGCTGCCGGCTCGTCGCCGCTGCACATGGCGTGCGCTGGATCAATGATTCGAAGGGCACGAACATCGGCGCGACGGTCGCCGCCATCACCGGTCTCGTCGGTGTCGGCCGCGGCATCCTGATCGCCGGCGGACAGGGCAAGGGCGCCGACTTCCGGGAATTGCGCGCGGCGGTCGCCGGCCGCGTGCGCGTCGTCCTGCTGCTCGGTGAAGACGCCCGGACGATCGCCGCGGCCATCGACGATCTCTGCGACATCCGCTTCGTCGACGACATCGCATCGGCGGTACGCATGGCGGCCGACTGTGCGCGGCCGGGCGATGTCGTGCTGTTGAGCCCGGCCTGCGCGAGCCTCGACATGTTCCGCAACTATGAAGAACGCGGCCGGGCCTTTGAAGCGGCTGTAAGCGAGGTGCTTGCCGCATGAGTCAGGCACTGCCGCGCAGCGCTTCCCGGCGTCCGGGCCGGTCGGACGGGCCGTTCGACGTCTGGCTCGTCGTCACGCTGGTCGCGCTGGTGTCGCTCGGCCTCGTGATGGTCGCGTCGGCGTCGATCTCGATCGCGTCGCGCCACCAGGCGCACGAACTCTATTATTTCTGGCGCCAGCTCGGCGCGTTCGGACTCGGCGGGCTGCTCGGTTACTGGGTGTTTCGCCAGCCGCTCGAACGCTGGCAGCACGTCAGTGCGATGGCGCTGATCGTCGGTATCGCGATGCTGGTCGCCGTACTGTTGCCGGGCGTCGGTCACGAGGTCAACGGCAGCATGCGCTGGCTGAACACGGGCCTCTTCACCGTGCAGGCGTCCGAGCCGGTGAAGCTTGCGGTGATCATCTATGTCGCCGGCTATCTCGTGCGCCACCAGGTCCAGGTCCAGCGCGATTTCCTCGGCTTCTTCAAGCCCGTGCTCGTGCTGACCGTGGTTGCCGGCCTGCTGCTCCTCGAACCGGACTTCGGCGCCGCTGCCGTGCTGTTCGCGACGACGCTCGGCATGCTGTTCATGGGCGGCGTCCCGGTGCTGCGTTTTCTGTCGTGGGGGCTCGCGGCGCTCGTGATGCTGGCGTCGCTGGCGATGCTCGCCCCGTACCGCATGCAACGCCTGCTGACATTCCGCAATCCGTGGGCGGACCCTTACGACACGGGTTTCCAGCTCACGCAGGCGCTGATTGCGTTCGGCCGTGGCGAGTGGTTCGGTGTCGGCCTCGGCAACAGCGTGCAGAAGCTGTTCTATCTGCCCGAGGTGCACACTGATTTCATCTTCGCCGTCGTCGGTGAAGAGCTCGGGCTCGTCGGTACGGTGTCGGTGATCGGTCTGTTCGTATTCTTTGTCTGGCGTGTCCTGCAGGTCGGCGGCCGCGCGGAGCAGGCGGGCATGCGTTTCGGTGCGAACGTCGCCTACGGGGTTGCACTGCTGATCGGGCTCGAGGCCTTCATCAACATCGGCGTGAACATGGGCATCCTGCCGACCAAGGGCCTGACTCTGCCGTTCATCAGCTACGGCAGCAACAGCACGGTGATGCTCTGTTGTGCGATGGGCCTGGTCTTCCGCGTCGCCTGGGAGACGAATCCGCCGCCGCGACGGCCGCTTATGAAGCCGCTCGAGGCGTCGCCACAGGAGGCCCCGAATGTCTAGTGGCGTGATGATTGTCGCCGGCGGCACCGGTGGCCACATCTTCCCGGCGCTGGCCGTCGCCGAGCGTCTGCGGGCGGACGGCATCGCGCTGTCCTGGCTCGGCAGCGCGCACGGCATGGAGGCGAACATCGTGCCGCCTCACGACATCCCGTTCCGGGCCGTACATGTCGCCGGACTGCGTGGCAACGGGCTGCTCGGGTGGTTGTGCGCCCCGTTCATGATTGCCAAGGCCACGCTGCAGGCGTGCCGTGTGCTGCGCGAAGTGCGACCCGACGTCGTGCTCGGCATGGGCGGCTTCGTCAGCGGTCCCGGCGGTCTCGCGGCGTGGCTGTGCCGCCGCCCGCTCGTGATCCATGAGCAGAATGCGATTCCAGGGCTCACGAACCGCCTGCTCGCCAGGATCGCGACGCGCATCCTCGAAGCCTATCCCCGCAGCTTCGCGCCGACGGTGCATGCCCGTTTCACCGGTAATCCGGTGCGGCGGGCGATCGCGGCGCTCGTGCCGCCGGCGAGCCGGCTCAGCGGCGCAGGGCCCGTGCGTGTGCTGGTCATCGGTGGGAGCCTCGGTGCGCGCAGTCTGAACACCTGGGTGCCGCCGGCGCTCGCCGGCCTCGATGGTATTGCCGTCGAGATCTGGCATCAGGCCGGTCGCAGCGCCGCTGACGAGACGGCGGCGATTTACCGCAACCTCGAACTCGCGGCCCGTGTCGCCCCTTTCATCGACGACATGCCGGCGGCCTATGCCTGGGCCGATCTGGTGATCTGCCGCGCCGGCGCGATGACGGTCGCCGAACTCGCGGCCGCGGGCTGCGCGTCGGTGCTGGTGCCGTATCCGCACGCGGTCGACGATCACCAGACGGCCAACGCGCGCTATCTCGCCGACGCCGGGGCCGCCGTGCTCGTCGCCGACGCGACCCTCGCCGACGGCGCACTCGGGCCTCTGCTGCAGCGCCTGTTGTCCGATCGCGCGCGGCTGCGCGACATGGCGCTGCGTGCCCGTGCCGCCGGACGACCCGATGCGGCGGATGTCGTCGCGACGTACTGCCGGGAGCTGCTCGATGTTCAAGGGTGACGAAATGCCGATGCACAACGTGCGCCGGATCCACTTCGTCGGTATCGGCGGTGCCGGCATGAGCGGGATTGCGGAAGTGCTGTCGAATCTCGGTTATGCCGTCTCCGGCTCGGACCAGGGTGCGAATCGCATGACGGCCCAGCTCGAGAAGCTCGGTGTGCGCGTCTGCGTCGGTCATCGGGCGGAGAACGTACAGGACGCAGACGTGGTGGTGTATTCGAGTGCGATTGCGCCGGACAACGTCGAACTCGCGAGTGCACGTGCGCGCCGCGTGCCGATCGTTCCGCGCGCAGAGATGCTCGCCGAGCTGATGCGTTTCCGCCGCGGCATCGCGATTGCGGGTACGCACGGCAAGACGACCACGACCAGTCTCGTCGCCAGTGTGCTCGCCGAAGGCGGACTCGATCCGACCTTCGTGATCGGGGGGTTGCTGCACAGCGTCGCCTCGCATGCGAAGCTCGGCAGCGGCAAGTACCTGGTCGCCGAAGCCGACGAGAGCGACGCATCCTTCCTGTTGCTGAATCCGCTGATCGCGGTGTTGACGAACATCGATGCGGATCACATGGAGACCTACGATCAGGACTTCGGACGACTGCGGGCGAGCTTCCGGGATTTCTTCCGGCGCCTGCCGTTCTACGGTGTCGCCGTCATCTGTGCCGACGATGCGAATGCCGCTGCGCTGATCGGCGATCTGCACACGCGCGCGATCACCTACGGTCACGACGCGGATGCCGATGTGCGCGGTCACGACGTCGTGCTGTCGGGTACGCAGTCGCGTTTCCGCGCGACGCGGCGCCTGCATGGCGATGCCATCGACGTGACGCTCAACATGCCGGGCCGGCACAACGCGCTGAACGCACTCGCCGCGATCGCGGTGGCCGGTGAACTCGGCATTCCGGACGACGCGGTGCAACGCGCGCTGGCGAATTTTCAGGGCGTCGGGCGACGCTGCCAGCTTCGCGGCGACGCCCGGATCGGCGCGGCACGCGTCACCGTGATCGACGACTACGGCCATCATCCGCGCGAGATTGCGGCGATGGTACGCACCGCACGCGAGGGCTGGCCGGGACGACGACTCGTCGTCGCCTTCCAGCCGCACCGCTATTCACGCACGCGCGATCTCTTCGACGACTTCGTCGAAGTCCTCGCGACGGTCGACCTCCTGCTGGTGCTCGACATTTACGCCGCGGGCGAATCCCCGATCCCGGGTGCGGATGCGCGTGCGCTGTGTCGTTCGATCCGCGCCCGCGGCAAGGTCGATCCGATCTTCGTGTCCGGACCGGACAAGGTGCTCGAGGCCTTGGCGGGCGTGGCGTGCGACGGCGATCTCGTGATGCTGCTCGGTGCGGGGAACATCGGCCGCATCGCCGACGGCATCCCGTATCTCGGCACGGCGGCATGACACGATGAGGTCGGCAGCGATGCACACACGCGACGGGCACGACACACGACACGGGGCGGACTGGTTCCGCGACGTCACCGTGCGCGGCACGCGACGCGAACGGGAAGGCATGGCGCGTCATTGCAGCTGGCGGGCCGGCGGCGCCGCCGACCGCTGGTTCGAGCCGGCCGATCTCGATGATCTGATCGTCTTCATGCACGCACTTCCGGCCGCCGAGCCGTTGTTGTGGCTCGGCCTCGGCAGCAATCTGCTGGTGCGGGACGGCGGTCTGCGCGGGACCGTGATTTCAACCGGCGGGGGCCTCGCCGGTCTGCAATGGCATGCAGCGCGTACCTTGCATGCCGGTTGCGGTGCGCCGTGCGCGAAAGTCGCGAAACGCGTCGCGGCGGCGGGGCTCGGCGGCGGCGAATTTCTCGCCGGCATTCCCGGCACGATCGGCGGCGCGCTCGCGATGAACGCCGGCGCCTTCGGCGGTGAAATCTGGCCGCTGGTCGTCGCCGTCGACACGATCGACCGCGCTGGCACGCTGCGGCGTCGGACCCCGGATGACTACCGGGTGTCCTATCGTCACGTCGTCGGGCCAGCGGACGAATGGTTCGTTGCCGCCGAACTGCGTTTCGCAGCCGATGCCGACGCCGGAGCGGTGAACCGCATTCGCGAGCTGCTCGCGCAGCGCAACCGCACGCAGCCGCTCGGGCTGCCGAGCGGCGGGTCGACTTTCAAGAATCCGCCCGGTGATTTCGCCGGCCGCCTGATCGAGGCCGTCGGCCTGAAAGGCGCGCGGCGCGGTGGCGCCGGGGTGTCGACGAAGCACGCGAACTTCATCATCAACGACGGCACCGCGAGCGCCGCCGACATCGAAGCGTTGATCGACGAAATCCGTGCGCGCGTGCTCGCGACGGCCGGTATCCGGCTCGAGCACGAAGTGCGCATCGTCGGCGAGGCGCCCGCATGAGCGCGCAGATCCCCGCAGCCGAGCGCGATATCGTCGCCGCCGCCGGCGGCGTCGCCGTGCTGATGGGCGGCGCTTCTGCCGAGCGCGCCGTATCGCTGAAGAGCGGCGCGGCCGTTCTCGCCGCCTTGCAACGGGCAGGCGTCGACGCCTGGGGCATCGATTGGCAGGGCGACCTGATGGCGGCGCTCGGCGCGCGACGCCCCGACCGCGTGTTCATCGCGCTGCATGGCCGCGGCGGTGAGGACGGCCAGGTCCAGGGCGCGCTCGACGTCGCCGGCATTCCGTATACCGGCAGCGGCGTACTCGGCTGTGCGCTGTCGATGGACAAGATCCGCAGCAAGTGGATCTGGACCAGCCTCGCGCTGCCGACGCCGGACTTCGTCGTGATCGACGCCGACGAGACGATCGAGCCGGTGGCGCTCGTCGCGCGTCTCGGTCTGCCGCTCGTCATCAAGCCGTCGCGCGAAGGATCGAGCTTCGGCGTGTCGAAGGTCGAGCGTGTCGAGGACGTCGCGACGGCGATCGCGCATGCGCGCAGCTTCGATGTCCAGATCCTCGCCGAGCGGTGGATCACCGGCGGCGAGTACACGCTGTCGATCGTCGACGGTGTCACGTTGCCGATGATCAAGCTCGAGACGCCGCACGCGTTCTACGACTACGAAGCGAAGTATCTCGTCGACACGACGCGCTATCTCTGCCCCTGCGGTCTGCCGCCCGAGATCGAAAGTGCGGCCGCCGCGATCGGCCGGCGCGCTTTCACGGCGCTGGGCGCCTCTGGCTGGGGGCGGGTCGATTTCATGTTCGACCGCACGCTCGAACCCTGGCTCATCGAACTCAACTCGGTGCCGGGCATGACCGATCATTCGCTGGTGCCGATGGCGGCCGCGCAGCATGGCTGGTCGTTCGACCGGCTCGTCCTGCGCATCCTGCGCTCGTCGTTCGGTGGTCGCTCGTGATCCTGAACGAGACCGCCCACCCGCAGACGGCGCCGCGCGCCCGGCTTGCCGACGCCGCGACGCCGCGGCGTCCCCTCGGCTGGCTCTTCGCCTTGCTCGCCGTCGCACTGGTCGCGGCGGCGTTGACCGTGATCGAGGAATTGCGCGATCCGATGGCGTTCCCGATTCGGCGCGTGACCGTGGATGGCGACTTCCGTTATCTCGCGCCGGCCAATCTGCGCAAGACGGTGGCCGATGCGGTGCGCGGCGGTTTCTTTCACGTCGACGTCCAGCAGGTGCGCGAGACCATCCTCGACGAGCCATGGGTGCGCGAGGCCACGGTCCAGCGCCTGTGGCCGGACACGCTGCATGTCAGCATCGTCGAACAGCGGCCGGTCGCGTACTGGGGCGAGCACGCGCTGCTCAACGATGCCGGCGATCTCTTCGTCCCGGCCCGCGCCAGTTTTCCGCCCAGTCTCATGCGGCTCGATGGACCCGTCGGTACCGAACTGGAGACGCTCGACGCCTGGCACCACGCGGCGGCCCGGTTGCGACCTCTCGGTCTCGAACTCGCGGCGGTGAGCCTGTCGGAGCGACGTGCGTTGACCTTGCGGCTCACCGACGGCGCGCTGCTCGTGCTCGGCCGGCGCGCGACGCACGACCGGCTGGAACGATTCGTCGCTGCGTATCAGAAAATGCTGCGCGACAACTGGATGCGGATCGCGGTCGTCGATCTGCGCTACACCAACGGCTTCTCGATCCGGGAACGCGTGGCGGAGGCGGCACAGGCGGCCGCCGGCGCCGCGAAGCCGGCGCGGGCCGGACACTGAGACGGGCTCGCAACTGCAGGGCATGGCGGACGCACATGGTAAGAAAGCAAGACAAGAATCTGATAGTGGGCCTCGACATCGGCACGTCGAAAGTGATCGCCATCGTCGGCGAAGTGCTGCCGGACGGCACCGTCGAAGTCGTGGGACTCGGCTCGCATCCGTCGCGTGGCCTGAAGAAGGGCGTGGTGGTCAACATCGAGTCGACGGTGCAGTCGATCCAGCGCGCGGTCGAGGAAGCCGAGCTGATGGCCGGCTGCCAGATTCAGTCGGTCTATGCCGGCATCGCGGGCGGCCACATCCGCAGCCTGAATTCGCACGGCATCGTCGCCATCAAGGATCACGAGGTGTCGGCCGGTGACGTCGAACGCGTGATCGATGCGGCGCGTGCGGTCGCCATCCCCGCCGATCAGAAGATTCTCCACATCCTGCCGCAGGAATTCATCATCGACGGCCAGGAGGGGATACGGGAACCGATCGGGATGTCGGGTGTGCGGCTCGAAGCGCGCGTGCACATGGTGACGGGCGCAGTCAGCGCCGCGCAGAACATAGTAAAATGCGTCAAGCGCTGCGGGCTCGACGTCGACGACGTGATCCTGCAGCCGCTCGCGTCGTCGTACGCGGTACTCGCCGAAGACGAGAAGGAACTCGGTGTGTGCCTGTGCGACATCGGCGGCGGGACCACGGACATCGCCGTGTTCACGCACGGGGCGATCCATCACTCGGCGGTGATTCCGATCGCCGGCGATCAAGTGACCAACGACATCGCAGTGGCCTTGCGCACACCGACGCACCACGCCGAAGATCTGAAAATAAAATATGCTTGCGCCTTGACGCAGTTGGCGAGTCCCAACGAAACGATCGAGGTGCCGAGCGTCGGCGATCGACAGCCACGGCGCCTCGAACGTCAGACGCTCGCAGAGGTGGTCGAGCCGCGCTATGAAGAGCTGTTCAACCTGGTGCAGGCGGAGCTCAAGCGCAGCGGTTTCGAGAACATGATCGCGGCCGGCCTCGTGCTGACCGGCGGTGGTGCGAAGATGGAAGGGGCGATCGAACTGGCCGAAGAAGTATTCAACATGCCCGTCAGGCTAGGCACGCCCCAGTATGTTTCCGGTCTCATCGATGTCGTACGCAACCCTATCTACGCGACGGGTGTCGGTTTGCTGTTGTTCGGCAACCAGGCGATACGGACGCCGACGAGTCGCGGAAGCAGGCTGGAATCGACGGTGAATCTGTGGGAGCGGATGAAGCACTGGTTTCAGGGCAACTTCTGATGAAGGCCTGAACCACCCACGGAATCGTCGGTGGATGAACGGGAAATAGACGCTGAAAACTCAACCTTAATGGCGACCCCGGGACCGAGGCGGGCAGCGGGGGATCGAGCGGAGGGCATGAATATGTTCGAATTGATGGATGCTTACAGCCAGAGCGCCGTAATCAAGGTGATCGGTGTCGGCGGCGGCGGCGGCAACGCCGTGCAGCACATGCTGAGCGCCCAGATCGACGGCGTCGAGTTCGTGTGTGCGAACACCGACGCCCAGGCGTTGAAATCCTCGTCGGTGAAAACCGTATTGCAACTCGGCGGCGACATCACCAAAGGACTCGGCGCCGGTGCCAATCCCGAGATCGGTCGCCAGGCCGCGCTCGAGGATCGCGATCGGATCAGCGACGTGCTCGAAGGTTCGGACATGGTGTTCATCACCGCCGGCATGGGTGGCGGTACCGGCACCGGTGCCGCGCCGGTCGTCGCGCAGATCGCGAAGGAGATGGGAATACTGACCGTGGCCGTGGTCACCAAGCCGTTTCCGTTCGAGGGTCGCAAGCGCCTCGAAATCGCAAGTCACGGGATTGCCGAACTGAGTCAGTACGTCGATTCGTTGATCACCATTCCGAACGAGAAACTGCTGACCGTCCTCGGCCGCGACATCACGCTGCTGAACGCGTTCAAAGCTGCAAACGACGTGCTGCTCGGCGCGGTTCAAGGCATTGCCGAACTGATCACCTGCCCGGGCCTCATCAACGTCGATTTCGCCGACGTGCGCACGGTGATGCAGGAAATGGGCATGGCGATGATGGGCACGGGCCGCAGCCGCGGCACGGCGCGCGCAAAGGAAGCGGCGGAAGCCGCCATTTCGAGCCCGCTGCTCGAAGACGTGAACCTTGCCGGTGCGAAGGGCATACTCGTCAACATCACGTCCGGCATGGACATGACGATGGGCGAGTTCGAAGAAGTCGGCAACACGGTCAAGGCTTTCGCGTCCGACAATGCGACCGTCGTCGTCGGCACCGTGATCGATCCTGCGATGGAAGGTGAAGTGCGGGTCACCGTGGTGGCGACCGGCATCGGTGTCGAGCCGCGCGCGGTGAAGGAACCCGAACCCGTCAAGTCGCGCGAGCCCGAGCCGGCCCCGGTCGTCAAGCCGGTCGAACCGCGTGAGCCGGATTACGGCAAGTTCGATCGGCCGACCGTCATTCGCAATCGCGCCGAACTCTTCGATCACGTCGCGACGAATACGCGACCCGAGATTCTCGACATCCCGGCGTTTCTGCGACGGCAGGCGGACTGAGTCGCCGATTCAGGGGACGTTCATTGCGAGGACGGATAATCTTGCGCAGGAATAGTATGTAACTAGCTGATTGGGTTAGGTTTCGCGGAGCGAAATTCGTGTGTTATCATGCCCGCGGCCTGAGCCTGCTTAGGGGGAAGCGGGGAGAATGTTGAACCAGCGCACACTCAAAAACGTCATCCGCGCCACTGGGGTAGGTCTGCATACGGGCAAGAAAGTACTCGTTACTTTCCGCCCCGCGCCGGTCGACAAGGGCATCATCTTCCGCCGTGTCGACCTCGATCCCGTCGTCGACATCCCGGCTCGCGCCGAGAATGTCGGGGACACCAGCCTGTCGACCAGCCTCATGCGCGAAGGCGTCCGGATCTCGACCGTCGAACACCTGCTGTCCGCGTTTGCGGGGCTCGGCATCGACAATGCGTATGTCGATCTGAGCGCAGCCGAAGTGCCGATCATGGATGGCAGCGCAGGGCCCTTCGTGTTTCTGCTCCAGTCTGCCGGCTTCCAGGAACAGAGCGCACCGAAACGTTTCATACGTATCAAGAAATCGATCTCGGTGAAGGACGGGGACAAATGGGCCCGCTTCGAGCCTTTCTCCGGGTTCAAGGTGTCGTTCGCGATCGAGTTCGATCATCCCTTTTTCCAGCAGAGCAGCAAGCACGCCGAAATCGATTTTTCGACGACGTCCTTCGTCAAGGAAGTCAGCCGTGCGCGGACGTTCGGGTTCATGCGTGAAGTCGAATGGCTGCGGGGGCGTAATCTCGCACTCGGCGGCAGCCTCGACAATGCTGTCGTCGTCGACGACTATCGCGTGTTGAACGAGGACGGCCTGCGCTACGAAGACGAATTCGTGAAGCACAAGATTCTCGATGCGATCGGGGATCTCTACCTCCTCGGCCACAGCCTCATCGGCGCCTTCCACGGCCACAAGTCCGGTCACGAACTCAATAATCAGTTGCTGCGCAAACTGCTCGCGACGCGTTCGGCGTGGGAGCTGGTCAGTTTCGGCAAGGAAGAGGACGCGCCGATCTCCTTCATGCAGCCGATGCCGGCGAACTGAGCCGGCTGGCCGTTTTCATCCGGCAGCGCTGTCGACCCGTACCCTGATCTTGATGTCCCGGACGTCGCGGGTCGGCGCATGCCGTCGCGCGGCGGCTAGCAGCGTCGGCACCTCGTAACGCAACTTCGTTGCCCAGGCTGCCGATTTCACGGACAGGATCAGCGTGTCCTCGCGCAGGTTGGCGACTCCGACGTGCGGCGCGAGGGTCGCCGGCAGCCAGCTCCGCACGAGCGCTTCGAGGGCCTCGAAGCGCCGGGCGTGCTCGATCAGTGCACTGAGTGCAGGCGTGTCGGCGACGATGCTGCCGACGCGGACGGGACCTTTCATCGCGGGTTCCTGGAACATAGGTGGCACACCGGAGGCGGCGCGGCGGGCTGGCCCGCTCTGGTACACTAACCGCTGTTCCCGGAATTGCCAAAAAGCCGGTTTTCCCCGTGCCCAGGAGCGCTGTCCCGTGCCGGGCACGGTGACGACGAGCAATGCCGCGCCGCGGGCCGAGGCTTGGCGGATCGCGCCGATTCATCGCGGGACAGCATTCCAGTCCCGGCTTGTCTCGAGGATTACATGAGCGAGAACACCCCATCCTTCATTCGCAGAATGCTGCGCTCGGTATTCGGCAGCCGCAACGAACGTCTGCTGAAACGCATGCGCAAGACGGTGGAGGCCATCAACGCTCAGGAAGCCGGGCTCGAGGCACTCGACGACGACGCATTGCGCGCGAAGACCGCCGAGTTCAGGCAACGGCTCGCCGACGGCGCCACACTCGACTCGCTGCTGCCGGAAGCTTTCGCCGTCGTCCGCGAGGCCGGCAAGCGCGTGCTCAACATGCGGCATTTCGACGTGCAGCTCATCGGCGGCATCGTGCTGCACGAAGGGCGTATCGCAGAAATGCGCACCGGCGAAGGCAAGACGCTCGTCGCCACGCTGTCAGTGTATCTGAACGCTCTGCACGGCCGCGGCGTACACGTCGTCACCGTCAACGACTACCTCGCCAGACGTGACGCCGAATGGATCGGCAGGATCTATCGCTTTCTCGGTCTCAGCGTCGGCTGCGTGCTGTCCGGGCTGGAGCAGTCGGCGCGTCAGGCTGCGTACGCCGCAGACATCACGTACGGCACGAACAACGAGTTCGGGTTCGACTATCTGCGCGACAACATGGTGTTCGCGAAAGAACAGCGTGTGCAGCGTGAACTCGTCTATGCCGTCGTCGATGAAGTGGACTCGATTCTCATCGATGAGGCGCGTACCCCGCTGATCATCTCGGGGCCGACCGACGATCGCAGCGAACTCTACGTCAAGGTCAACGCGCTGATCCCGAAGCTCGCGCGTCAACCCGAAGAGGAAGGCGACGGGGATTACTGGGTCGACGAGAAGTCGCGCCAGGTCCATCTGACGGAAGCTGGTCACGACACGGTCGAAGGCCTGATGGCCACTGCCGGGCTGCTCGCCGCAGGGGACAGCCTCTACAGCGTCGGCAACATCGCGCTGATGCATCATCTGAACGCCGCGCTGCGCGCCCATGCGCTGTTCCAGCGCGACGTCGATTACGTCGTCAAGGACGGCCAGGTCGTCATCGTCGATGAATTCACCGGTCGTACGATGCCCGGGCGGCGCTGGTCGGAAGGGCTGCACCAGGCCGTCGAGGCCAAGGAAGCCGTATCGATCCAGATGGAGAACCAGACGCTCGCCTCAATCACCTATCAGAACTACTTCCGGTTGTTCGAGAAACTCGCCGGCATGACCGGTACGGCGGATACGGAAGCTTACGAGTTCCAGCAGATCTACGGCCTCGAGGTCGTCGTGATCCCGACGCACAGGCCGATGGTGCGTCAGGACTTCGGTGATGCCGTGTTTCTCACCGCCAAGGAAAAGTACAAGGCGATCGTCGATGACATCAAGGACTGTCTGTCGCGCCAGCAACCGGTGCTGGTGGGGACGGCATCGATCGAGAGTTCGGAGCTGGTATCGAACCTGCTGAAGAAAGAAGGTATCGCGCACCAGGTGCTGAACGCGAAGTTCCATGAGAAGGAAGCTCAGATCATCGCGCAGGCAGGTCAGCCCGGTACCGTCACGGTCGCCACGAACATGGCCGGCCGCGGCACCGACATCGTGCTCGGCGGCAGTCTCGACGCGGAGTTGGCCGGGCTGGCGCCCGACACGAGCGACGCGGAGCGCACGAACGTCCGCGCGACATGGCAGACACGCCATGACGCGGTGCTCGCCAGCGGCGGTCTGCATATCGTCGGCACCGAGCGCCACGAGTCGCGGCGCATCGACAATCAGTTGCGAGGCCGTGCCGGCCGCCAGGGCGATCCCGGTTCCAGCCGCTTTTATCTGTCGCTGGAAGACAATCTGATGCGCATCTTCGCCTCCGACCGCGTCGCCGGCCTGATGCAGAAGCTCGGCATGCAGGAAGGCGAGGCCATCGAGCATCCCTGGGTCACGAAGGCCATCGAGAATGCGCAGCGCAAGGTCGAGGGCCGGAACTTCGACATCCGCAAACAGTTGCTCGAATATGACAACGTCGCCAACGATCAGCGCCGCCACGTCTACGAACAGCGCCGCGAACTGATGGAGGCGGAGGACATCTCAGCCAACATCAAAGGTATCCGGCACGACGTGCTCAACGAGGCGATCGACAATTACATCCCACCGAAGAGTTATCACGAGAACTGGAACGTCGACGGGCTGGTACAGACACTGCAGAGCGATTTCGGGCAGCACCTGCCGATCCAGGACTGGCTGCAGGCCGATGAAAACCTCGGTGAGGAAGCGCTGCGCGAACGCATCCTCGATCACTTCGAGAGCGCCTATGCCGACAAGGAAGCGCAGGTGGGCACGAGCGTGATGCGGGAGTTTGAGCGCGCGGTGATGCTGCAGGTCCTCGACGGCCACTGGAAGGAACACCTCGCCGCGATGGATCATCTGCGCCAGGGCATCCATCTGCGCGGCTATGCGCAGAAAGATCCGAAGCAGGAGTACAAGCGCGAGGCCTTCGACATGTTCTCGCGCATGCTGCAGGAGATCATGCGCGACGTGCTCGGCATTCTGTCCAGGGTCGAGGTGCGCGCCCGCGAGGAAGTCACGGCGCTCGAGGAAGAACAGCGGCGGCGTGCCGCCGCGCTGCCACAGCACGAAGTGCACGAGAGTTACAGTGCGATCGGCGAGGCGGCGCCGGCCGAGGACGCGGCTGTGGAAACCGTCGTGCGCCGCGGACCGAAGATCGGCCGCAACGATCCTTGCCCCTGCGGCTCCGGCAGGAAATACAAGCAATGCCACGGCAAGCTGGCCTGAACACCGCTGCCTGCGACAACCGACGATGAGAACCCCAACGATAGAACGTTCTTCCGCAGCCCTCGCGATTCCCGGCATCCGTCTCAATACCGTCGCCGCCGGCATCCGCAAGACCGGACGCGTCGACACGGTCCTGATCGAAATTGCGCCCGGATCGGCCGTCGGCGGTGTCTTCACCCTGAATGTGTTCTGCGCGGCGCCGGTCGACATCGCACGTCGCCATCTCGCGAGTGCGACACCGCGCCTGCTCGTGATCAACGCCGGTAATGCCAATGCCGGCACCGGAACACAGGGCCACCGCGATGCACTGGCGGTGTGTGCGGCGGCAGCCGCCGGTCTCGATTGCGAGCCGACCGCCGTCCTGCCGTTTTCGACCGGCGTGATCGGCCAGCGGCTGCCGGCCGAAAAGTTGGTCGCCGCGATGCCGGCTGCGCTTACCGGGCTCACCGCCGACGGCTGGCCGGCGGCCGCGCAGGGGATCATGACGACGGACACCGTGCCGAAGTGCGTGTCGGTGACGATCGCGACCGCTGCCGCGAGCTACCGCGTCACCGGGATTGCCAAAGGTGCGGGCATGATCAAGCCCGACATGGCGACGATGCTCGCATTCATCGCCACCGATGCGCCGGTTGCGCGCGAGGATCTGCAGACCCTGACACAACAGCTCGCCGATCGCAGTTTCAACCGGATCACGATCGACGGCGACACCTCGACCAACGATAGCTGTGTCCTGATCGCCACCGGTCGCGCCGGTGGCGCGCCGCTGACGCCTGCGCATCCGGACTGGCCCGCATTCGCCGAAGGCGTGGGCGTCGTCTTCGCAGAACTCGCCCGTGCGATCGTGCGCGACGGTGAAGGCGCGACCAAGCTCGTCGCGGTCGCCGTCGACGGCGGGGAGAGCGAGCAGGATTGCCTGCGCGCGGCCTATGCCGTCGCGGAATCGCCGCTGGTGAAGACTGCGCTGTTCGCGTCGGACCCGAACTGGGGCCGCATTCTCGCCGCGGTCGGGCGCTCCGGTGTGCCGTCGCTGCGCATCGCGGAGATCGACATTCACATCGGCGACGTGCCGATCGTGCGTGGTGGCGAACCGGTGCCCGGTTACGACGAGACGGCGGTCGCGACCGTGATGAAGCGCCCCGAATACGAAATCGCCATACGCATCGGCCAGGGTCGAGCGCGCTGTGTGGTCCTGACCTGCGATTTCTCGTTCGACTACGTCAAGATCAACGCCGAGTATCGAAGCTGACGCGAGCGGCAGGAATTGCCCGGCGATGAGCGCGCAGGTATCCGCCGGCTGTTCCACCGACGGTGACAGACTGCAGGTCGTCGCTGCCGTGATTCGGCGCGACGACGGCCGGATCCTGATCAGCCGCCGTCCCGCGCACGTTGATCAAGGTGATTTGTGGGAGTTTCCCGGCGGCAAGCGCGACGCCGATGAAGCGCCCGTCCAGGCGCTCGTGCGTGAGCTTCACGAGGAACTCGGCATCGACGTGCTGCGCGCAATCCCGCTGCTGCGCGTTCCCCACGACTATGCGACGCGGCGCGTCCTGCTCGACGTCTTCGTCGTGGATCGCTGGCACGGTGACGCGCATGGCCGCGAAGGTCAGGCGATACGCTGGGTCACACCGGGCACGCTCGCGACCTTGCCGTTTCCCGCCGCCAATCTGCCGATCGCCATCGCGGCGCGACTGCCACGCGCCTGCGTCGTCACCCCCGAACCGACCGGTGATACCGAGGCTTTCATCGCTGCGCTCGAGGCCTGTCTCGCGCGCGGCGCACGCCTCGTGCAACTGCGTGCACCCGCCCTGCCGCCGCACGCGTATCGGACGCTGGCGGTGGCCGCTCTTGCCTGCTGCCGCGCACGCGACGCGCAACTGCTCCTCAATGCCGATCCTGCACTCGCCGTCGAACTCGGGGCGGACGGGGCGCATTTGAACGGGCAGCGCCTGGCGAGGATGTCGGCTCGGCCGGTGTCACGCGCGCTATGGTTGAGTGCCTCGTGTCACAGCGCCGATGAACTCGCGCAAGCTAGGCGCATCGGCGTCGATTTCGCGTTCGTTTCGCCAGTGCTGGCGACCGCGTCGCACCCGACGGCTGCGCCGCTCGGATGGCCGGCACTCGCCGCGCTCGTCGCGCCGTCGGCGCTGCCGGTCTATGCACTGGGCGGCGTCGGGCCGGCACAGTTCGCGGCCGCACTCGCGGCGGGGTGTATCGGCGTCGCCGGGATCGGGGCGTTCTGGCGCGGTGATGTCGCGCTCGACGATGCGGCGCTGTCCGCGCGCTACAGCCCGCAGATCTGAAGTTCGAAGCGGATGGTTTCGGCCGTCTGCTGCGGACGGGCACACTGCTCCGTGTAACGCAGAAAACGCACCGTGAAGCGATGCTTGCCACCGCTGATTTCGGGGAAGGCATCGTCACCGTCGGCGACGATCACCCGCACCATCTGGCAGGCGGTGCCGCTGTCCAGGTTCTGCTGATAGAAGCCGCTGACGGCCGCGACCTTGTGCGGCACGGCGCTCTCGCGCACCAGTTTCAGTGTGATGTGGACCGCATCCTCGATGATCCGCAGGTCCTCCATCCAGTCGTTCATCTGATCGACGCGGCGTTCCGGCGCGCGGTTCAGCCAGTGATGGAAGCCGGGCAGGTCGAAGCTGCAGACCCCGCCGGGGATCGCGAGCCGCTGGCGCACTTGGGTGATCAGATCCTGCTGACGCAGTTTCGCGCCGGGCTGACAGGCATTCGATCGCAACAGCGCGAGCAGCGGCTCGAGTCGGGCGAGCGTGAGCTCGAGTGTGGTTTGATTCACACCGGGGTTGTTGCGAAGGCCGCTCATCAACGATGCGTGGCGTTCGATTTCCTTGATCAATTCGCCTTTGATATCAGCGCGCGCGAGCTGATCGGTCACATCGATCATGCTGGCGATGGCGTTGCGTGCATCCCACGCAGTGTCGCCAACCATGCTTTTGGCAATCGCTTGGAAGAGATATTCGAGGCGCAGCAGCGAGCGCATCCGCTCGTTCAGCGGCTGCTCGTAAAGGGTGTAGGTATCGGCCGCCGGAAAAAGCTGTTGCTGGAAGGTCGTCGTGCGTGCCGGCTGCATCTTGCTAATCGGGTTCCCGCGTCCGCTGGGCCAAGTCGAGATACTGTCGATGCAAGGCCCCGATGGCGGGCCGGACGTTCTCGACGCTGCCGATGTTTTCGATCACGTCGTCCGCGGCGGCGAGCCGGGC
>JADZCB010000377.1 GCA_020851775.1 Gammaproteobacteria bacterium | reverse complement strand
CTGCACACGGTGATGGAGCGGCTGCTCGAAGCACTGTCGTTCACCGCGCCGAGCCGTGCCGGCCAGCGTGTCGTCGTCGATCGCGACTACGTCGAACAGCATCTCGGCGAGCTGGTCAAGGATGAGGACTGGGCCCGCTATATCCTGTAGGCTCTGCGTTCATATGGCTCAGCATCTTCCGACCGACATCGAACTGCATCAGGTGTCGCGCGTGCTCGAAGTGGTCTTCGACGACGGGCTGTGTTTCCGTCTGCCCTGCGAATATCTGCGCGTGTATTCGCCGTCGGCCGAAGTCCGTGGCCACGGTCCCGGCCAGGGTGTGCTGCAGACAGGCAAGGAGAACGTCAACATCCGGGCCATCGAGCCAGTCGGCAACTATGCCGTGAAGCTCGTGTTCGATGATGGTCACGATACGGGCCTCTACACCTGGGACTATCTCTATCAGCTCGGGCGCCACCAGGACCGCAACTGGCGCGAATACCTCGCGGCCCTCGCGGCCGCCGGCCACACCCGCAACGCGCCCACAGGTGGTTGAGTGGCGATGGACGAACCGCGCGAAACGCATTTCGGTTTTCAGCGTGTCAACGAGGACGAGAAAACCACGCGCGTGCGCGGCGTGTTCGATTCGGTCGCGACGCGTTACGACGTGATGAACGATCTGATGTCGATGGGTCTGCATCGGATCTGGAAGCGGGTCGCAGTGTTCCTCGTCGCCGCACGTCCGGGTGACCGCGTGCTCGATCTCGCCGGCGGCTCCGGGGATCTGACCCGCCTGCTCGCCCGCGACGTCGGGCCCGGCGGCGAAGTCGTGATCCTCGACATCAACCGCAGCATGCTGGAAGTCGGGCGGGACAAGCTGATCGACGCCGGCTGCATCGACAACGTCCGCTTCGTGCAGGCCGATGCCGAGGCGCTGCCGTTTCCGTCGCGCAGCTTCGAACTCGTCACGATGGCCTTCGGCCTGCGCAACGTCACGCGCAAGGAACGCGCGCTCGCGGAAATGCACCGTGTGCTGAAGCCGGGCGGCACCGCGCACGTGCTCGAGTTCTCGCAGGTGAGCTCGCCGCTCCTGTCGAAGCTCTACGATCTCTATTCGTTCCGGCTGCTGCCGAAAATCGGGGCGTTCGTTGCGAAGGACGAGCCCAGTTATCGCTATCTCGCCGAATCGATCCGCATGCATCCGGGGCAGGAAGCGCTCGCTGACATGATGCGCGAGGCCGGGTTCGAACGTTGCCGCTACCTGAATCTGATGGGCGGCATCGTCGCGCTCCATAGCGGCATGCGGTTGTAACCCGACGCGTTTCCGCCAAGCTCGAATGTTCGCCGACCTGCTCGCCCCGCAACGCGTGCTCGATCGCATCGCCGATGTCGTGAACCGCTGGCTGCGCCACGACGACGCTGCGAGCGCGCGCTTGGCCGAACTCGCGGGCCGCACCGTCGAAGTGCGGCTCTCGCGCCTGAATCTCAAGCTCGTGCTCGCCGTCGAGGTCGACGGCATCCTGCTCGCGACGCGCAATGCCGGTGTCGCCGACGTCGTACTCGAAGGCACGTTCGTCGATCTCCTCGCGATGGCACGCGCCCAGCGTGCCGGCGACACGGTGCCGGCCGGCACGGTGCGCATCCAGGGCGATCTCGCCACCGTACGTCAGTTCGAGGCGGCCTTCGACGAACTGTCCTTCGATTGGGAGGGTCAGCTCGCGCAGGTCGTCGGCGACATGCCAGCACGGCAGCTCGCGCGCGCGATCGAGGGCACGTTCGGTTTCCTGCGCCAGGCACACCGCAGCGTCGAGCGCGACGTCGGTGCATATCTCGTCGAGGAAACCGGCGCGCTGGCCGCCCCGGAAGAGATCGCCCAGCTCGGCGGTGATGCGCTCGCGCTGGAACTCGCGATCGACCGCGCGGCCATGCGGGTGCAGCGTCTGGAAGCGAGGCGCCGTCGATGATCCGGCTGCCGAGTCACTTTCTGCGCGCGTGGACGATCCAGCGGACGCT
Source organism: Gammaproteobacteria bacterium (assembly GCA_020851775.1). Lineage (GTDB taxonomy): Bacteria > Pseudomonadota > Gammaproteobacteria. The sequence goes on along the minus strand of JADZCB010000377.1, from coordinate 1,534 downwards.
GATCCGCCATGGTTTCGATCAAATCCTGTTTGCGATGCCGATCCTGCAGCCGCTCGCCTTCGTGCGTCATCTGCTGCCGTGGAACTGGATCTCGCCGCCGCACGGCCCGCGCGCGCCACGCATTCGCGCGCTGCTGGAGGAACTCGGGCCGCTGTTCGTCAAGCTCGGCCAGATGCTCTCGACGCGGCGCGATCTGCTGCCCGACGACATCATCGAGGAGCTGTCCAAGCTGCAGGACCGCGTGCCGCCGTTTCCCGGCACCCAGGCACGCTTAATCGTCGAACGGGCGTACGGCAAGCCTGTCACCGAAGTGTTCATGTCCTTCGACGAGGCGCCACTCGCGTCGGCGTCGATCGCGCAGGTGCATTGCGCGACCCTCAAGGATGGGCGCGAAGTGATCGTCAAGGTGGTCCGTCCCGGCATCCGCCGCACCATCGAGCGCGACATCGGCCTGATGCGGCTGCTGGCGGATACCGCCGAACGCTATTGGGCGCGCGGCCGGCTGCTGAAACCGGCGCGCGTCGTCGACGAATTCGAGAAGACCATCCTCGATGAACTCGACATGCTGCGCGAGGCGGCAAATGCGTCGCAGATCCGGCGCAATTTCAAGAACTCACCGGATCTCTACGTACCGGAGATCCACTGGAACCTGTCGCGCCCGAACGTGTTGGTGATGGAGCGCATCGACGGCATTCCGATCAGCAACGTCGCGAGCCTGCGCGAGGCGGGCGTCGATCTCGAATATCTGGCGAAGACCGGCGTCGAGCTGTTCTTCACGCAGGTATTCCGCGATCACTTCTTCCATGCCGACCTGCACCCCGGCAACCTGTTCGTGCGGCCGGGGCCGAACGGCGAGTCACCGGTGTTCGTGCTCGTCGATTTCGGCATCATGGGCTCGCTGTCCGAATACGATCAGCGCTATCTCGCCGAGAACTTCCACGCGTTTCTCGATCGTGATTACCGTCGCGTCGCGGAACTGCACGTCGAATCGGGCTGGGTACCGAAGGAAACGCGCGTCGACGATTTCGAGTTCGCAATTCGTACCGTCTGCGAGCCGATCTTCGATCGGCCCGTGCGCGATATCTCGATCGGCCAACTGCTGGTGCGGCTGTTCCAGACGGCGCAACGGTTCCACATGGAAATCCTGCCGCAGCTCCTGCTGTTGCAGAAGACGCTCGTCAACGTCGAGGGCATCGGGCGCCAACTCGACCCCGAACTCGATCTGTGGCGTACGGCGCGACCCTCACTCGAGAGCTGGATGCGTGACCGGGTGGGATTGCGCAGCCTCGTGCGTTCGACGCGCGACAACGTGCCACGCTGGATCGATCGGCTGCCGGAACTGCCGGGACTCGCCTTGGAAGTGCTCGATCGCGTGAAAGACGGGCGGCTGGAAGTCGTGACCCACGACCACGTGCTCGACGAGATCCGGCGCGAAATCCGCAACGTCCATCGGCGGCTGTCGTATTCGGTCGCTGGTGCCGGGCTCGTGGTCGCCGCGGGTATCCTGCACAGCATGACCGGTGGCGAAGTCGGG
>JADZCB010000376.1 GCA_020851775.1 Gammaproteobacteria bacterium | reverse complement strand
TGCCGGCGGCGACGACTGTCGAACTGTCCGCGCTGTTCCGTGCGCCGGATGCGGCGGCCTGGCTCGGTACCGACGAGCTGGGTCGCCCGATCGCGCAGCGCGTGCTCGCGGGTGCAGCGGTGTCGTGCGGGATCGGTGTCGTCACCGTCGCTGTGTCGTGCGTCGTCGGCACCGCGCTCGGCATCTTCGCCGCGTGGACCGGTGGCGCGATCGACACCGCACTGGCACGCCTCGTCGACGTCTTCATGGCCTTTCCCGGCATGCTGCTAGCCATTGCCCTCGCCGGCATCCTCGGGCCCGGGACCGGCAATGTGCTGATCGCGCTGTCGGCGGTCGGCTGGGTGGGATTCGCACGCCTCGCGCGCGCCCAGACACTCACGCTGAAGGCGCGTGATCACGTCGGAGTCGCACGCGCGCTCGGCGTCGCGCCGACCCGCATCGTTGTGCGCCACGTGCTGCCGCTCGCGCTGGCGCCGCTCGTCGTCGAGGCGAGTTTCGCGCTCGCTGCGATGATCGTCGCCGAGGCGGGATTGTCGTTTCTCGGCCTCGGCGCGCAGCCACCGACACCGTCGTGGGGGAGTATGATCCGGCAGGCGATGCAATATCTGCTCGTTGCCCCGCACATGCTCGTGGGGCCCTGCGTCGCGCTGATGTCGATCGCGGTGAGCGCGAATCTGCTCGGCGACCGGCTGCGCGAACACTGGCAAATCAGACGCTGAGAAGGACGGCAGAGCATGGCGCTCGGTCCGCTGATGATCGACATCGCAGGTCTTGCACTCGACGCGATCGATCGCGAAGTGCTGCGGCATCCGCTCGTCGGTGGCGTCATCCTGTTCTCGCGCAATTATGCCGACCGGGCGCAGCTCGCGGCGCTGTGTACCGAGCTGCATGCGCTGCGCACGCCACCGTTGCTCGTCGCCGTCGATCATGAAGGCGGTCGCGTGCAGCGGTTCCGCAGCGGCTTCACCGAGCTGCCGCCGATGGCGCGCCTGGGTGAGGCTTACGCCCGCGCACCGCGCACGGCGCTGAGCCTGGCGACGGAGCTCGGTTGGCTGATGGCGGCAGAACTGCGGGCGGTCGGCGTTGATTTCAGTTTCGCGCCGGTCCTCGATCTGTATACCGCGACCAGCCGCGTGATCAACGATCGCGCGTTTCACGCCGAACCCGACGCCGTCGGGCGTCTCGCCCAGGCGTTCATGCGGGGCATGCACGAGGCCGGCATGGCGGCCGTCGGCAAGCATTTCCCCGGGCATGGGTCGATCGTCGCCGACTCACATCACGAACTGCCGATCGATCGCCGCCCGTTGTCCCGCATCCGGCACCGGGACATGGTGCCGTTCCGGCTGCTGTGTGCCGCTGGCATCGAAGCCATCATGCCTGCGCATGTGCTGTTTCCGCAGGTCGACAACGTGCCGGTCGGTTATTCGACGCGCTGGCTCGCCGGCGTGCTGCGCGGCGAGCTCGAATTCCAGGGCGCAATCTTCAGCGACGATCTATCGATGTCCGGCGCTGCGATCGGCGCGAATCACGTCGAACGCGCGCGCCGTGCGCTCGCGGCGGGCTGCGACATGTGCCTGCTGTGCAACGATCGTCCGGCCGCCGTGCGGGTGCTGCACGAACTGGATCTCGCGCCGGAACCCCTGTCGGTCGTGCGCCTGATGCGCATGCACGGCAGGCATGGCCTCGGTGAGCGGGCGCTCGCCGCCTCGCCGCGCCGTGCCGCCGCGATGCGCGCCGCCGCACAACTCGGCGAAGATCCATCGCTCGAACTCGGCGACGATGCGCCGGCCTGAGCCGCTCACGGCGATGATCCGCGTGCTGCTCGCTGTCTGGTTTGGGCTCGCCGCCGCGCCGGCGCTGGCAGACACGCTCGCGTGTCCGCCGCGCGTCACGCGCGCGGTCGCGGAGCTCCCGCCCGCGCAGCGCACCGGACTGCTGTGGGAGGTCGCAAGCCCGGCGGGTGCGATCGGCCATCTGTTCGGCACCATCCATCTGTCCGATCCCGGCGTGACGGCACTCCCGCCACGGATCACCGCCGTCCTCGACGCGAGCCGCCGCGTCGGCATGGAAGTGCTGTTCGATGCGCCGACGCTGCGTACACTCGCGCAGTCGATGTGGGCACGCGACGGCGAAGGCCTTGCGGCGCTCGCCGAGCCCGCGCTGTACGCGCGCACGCTCGAGCTGTTGAGCGCCTACGGCATCGACGCCGCCACCGCGCGCACGCTGAAGCCGTGGGCCGCGTATACGACGCTGAGTCTCCCCGCGGACCAGAGCGGCCCGCCGCTGGACCTGATGCTGATGAGCATCGCGCAGCAGGCAGACAAGCCGCTGTTCGGCATCGAGACGCTGGCCGAGCAGTTGGCGGTCTTCGATGCGCTGAGTGACGCCGATCAGATGGCACTGCTGCGCGAGACCGTCTGTCACTACGAAGCCCAGCAAGGCGACTTGCGCGCCCTCGTCGCCGCCTACGTGCGCGGCGATCTCGGCGCGCTGTACCGGGAGGCGTTGCGCCACGAGTCCGCCGCGCAGCAACGCCTGATGGCGACACTGCTCGACGCCCGCAACGCCCGCATGGCCGAACGCCTGCTGCCGCATTTCGCCGAGCCCGGCACTTTCGTCGCCGTCGGTGCCCTGCACCTGCCCGGCGCAGGCGGTCTCCTCGAGCGCCTCACCGCCGCCGGCTTCCGGGTGCGGCCGGTCGATCCTTGAACCGGTGTCTGTGCCCGCGACATTCACTGCTGGCCACCGAGAACACCGAGAACACCGAGGGAAAAGTGAATAGTGGCGCGCCAGTTGCCGGGAAAGATCGATTAAGTTGGCGTCTCGAGGTGGCGGGTACCGGGCGCCCATTGCCGCCTTCACGAAGGCTACCGGCGCTCACGCCTGCGCGGTCCTCATCTCGATTTTCCTCGGTGGCCATCTTTCCAAGCGGACAACGTGGTGGCTCACGTCAATGGAGCAACCACGGACAGGCAATTTGGCGGTGCCGCTGGTACCATCGCGCGTTGTCGGCGCAGCGCCGGTCGGTGAGTGGCAGATGCGCGTTTCGTTCACCAAGATGCAGGGACTCGGCAACGACTTCGTGCTGCTCGATGCGCGGCATGCGCCGTTCACGCTCGTCGCTGCGCAATTGCAGCGGCTCGCCGACCGCCGGTACGGTGTCGGCTGCGATCAGATCCTCGTAATCGACCGTTCGACGCTGCCCGGTGCTTGCGTGCGTTACCGCGTGTTCAACGCCGACGGCAGTCCCGCTCAGCACTGCGGCAACGGGATCCGTTGCGTCGCGCGCTATCTCGCCGAGCGGGACGGAGACGACGCGAGGCAGCTCGCCGTCGAGCTCGCCGGGCAGGCGTATGCGCTGATCCTGCACGACGACGCGACAGTGGCCGTCGACATGGGTGAACCGGATTTCACGCCGGCGGCACTGCCGCTCGTGGTACCCGCGCAAGCCGCGCATTACGACCTCGAATTCGATCACCACCGCCATCGGTTCGGTGCGGTGTCGATGGGGAACCCGCATGCGGTGTTCGAAGTCGCCGAGCTCGCCACCGCGCCCGTCGTCCCGCTCGGTCAGTATCTGCAGTCGCATCCGCTGTTCCCGGCCCGCGTCAATGCCGGTTTCATGCAGGTGCTCGCGCGTGATCGCATCCGGTTGCGAGTCTACGAGCGGGGTGCCGGCGAAACGCCGGCCTGCGGCACGGGAGCCTGCGCGGCGGTCGCCGTCGGCCACGCGTGGGGACTGCTGGACGCGAACGTGGTCGTCGAATTGACCGGCGGCAACCTGACGATAGAGTGGGGCGGTCCCGGAATGCGCCTGTGGATGCGCGGACCGGCGGCCGCCGTGTTCGAAGGAACCATCGATTTGTGAACGTCATATCCGATCGCGAGCCTGCCGACGCGCTGCCGAATGCCGCCGTCGTCGCGCGTTATCTCGCCGCGCACCCCGAATTCTTCAATCACCATGTCGACCTGCTGCGTACGCTGGAGATCCCGCATGCGACGGGCCAGGCCGTGTCGCTGTGGGAGCGCCAGATCGCGGCGTTGCGCGATGAAATCGAACGCATGCGCGCACGTTACGAGGAACTGATCGAGTCGGCCCGGCACAACGAGGCGCTGATCCGCCGCATCCAGAAGCTCGCGCTCGAACTGATGGACGCCGCAGGACCCCATGCCGCCTTCAACCGGCTGTCGCAGCGTCTGGGCGAGGAATTCGGCGCCGATCGCGTGACCGGCCTCGTCTTCGCAGGGGCCGCCTTCGTCGACAGCGACGAGGTGCGCCAGTTCGTCGGGGTGGATTCGCCACGCCGTGATCCGTTCAAGGGCGCACTGGCGCGCCGCGAACCGATTTGCGGGCGCCTGACCCAGGCACAGATCCAGGCGTTGTTCGGGGTCGAGGCCTTCGACGGTTCGCATGTCGTGCTGCCGCTGACGGGCAAGCAGTGGGACGGCCTGCTCGTCGTCAGCAGCCACCAGCCGACGCGTTTCGAATCGAACATGGGGACGGAGTTCCTCGGTTTTCTGCGCGATGTGCTGGTGCTGGTGCTCGAACCCTGGATCGCGAAGCCGCGCCGCCCCGGTTGAGCCCGCGCGAATTCCGTCATGGCTGCCCCTTTCGACCCCACGATGATCGACGCCTGGATCGTGAGCCTGGGCCATGCCTCCCAGCACACGCGCGCGGCGTATCGTCGCGATCTCGCGCTGTTCGCGCGCTACTGGCAGGAACACGCGGCGCGCCATGCGGAAGGCGTCGACACGCATGTGGTACGCGGTTACGTCGCATGGCTGCATCGCCAGGGCAGGAACGGTCGCTCGATCGCGCGTGCGCTGTCGGCGCTGCGCGGCCTCTACCGGCACGAGATCCGTCATGGCCGCCTGCGCGAGAACCCGGTCGCCGACGTGCGTGCGCCGCAGGCGCCGCGCCGCCTGCCACGCACGCTCGACGTCGATCAGACCCACCGCCTGCTCGCGCCGGAACTATCACAGGCGCCGGTGGACGCGTGGCAGGTACGCGATCGCGCGATGTGGGAACTCGCGTATTCATGCGGCCTGCGGGTGTCCGAACTGGTCGGGGTCGATCTCGACGCGCTTGATGCCCGTGCCGGCGAGCTGCGCGTGCTGGGCAAGGGCCACAAGGAGCGCGTGCTCCCGGTCGGCAGCAAGGCACTCGAAGCGATCGCGCACTGGCTGCCGTGGCGCGCGACCCGCGCGGCCGTCGATGAAACGGCGCTGTTCGTCGGCCGCCGCGGCCGCCGCATCGCGGTGCGCGAAGTGCAGACGCGCATAAAGGAATGGGCACGCCGCCAGGGGCTCGAGGTTCCTCTGCATCCCCACATGCTGCGTCATTCGTTCGCGACCCACTTGCTGGAGAGTTCGGGCGATCTGCGCGCGGTGCAGGAACTGCTCGGACACAGTGACATCCGCACCACCCAGATCTACACGCATCTCGACTTCCAGCATCTCGCGCGCGTCTACGACGCCGCGCATCCGCGCGCGCGCAAGAAATCCTGAGGCCGCAAGGCGTGGCGTCCGGTGATCTGTTCGACGGGCGCGAGCGCTGCGAACTCGACGCGGGCGTCGTGCTGTTGCGGGGCCGCGCACTGGACGCGGTGCCGGCGCTGCTCGCTGCCCTCGACGCAGTGATCGCTGCCGCTCCGCTGCGGCAGATGGTGACGCCAGGCGGCCTGACGATGTCGGTCGCGATGACGAACTGCGGCGAATGCGGCTGGGTGTCCGATCGCAAGGGCTATCGCTATGCGACGGTCGATCCCGACAGCGGACGGCCGTGGCCCGCGATGCCGCCGCCGTTGGCTCGCCTGGCGACGGCAGCGGCGACCGAGGCCGGCTTCGCAGACTTCGCAGCGGACGTCGGCCTCGTCAACGAATACGTGCCGGGCACCAGGCTGACGCTGCATCAGGACCGGGACGAGGCCTCCTTCGCATGGCCGATCGTGTCGGTGTCGCTCGGCGCGACCGCGACGTTCCTGCTCGGCGGCCTGCGCCGGCGCGATCGCCCGCAACGCCTGCCGCTCCGTCACGGCGACGTGCTCGTCTGGGGCGGCCCGGCACGCCTGCGTTATCACGGCGTGCTGCCGCTGAAGGCCGAATCCCATCCGCTGCTCGGCGAACGCCGGCTCAACGTGACCTTGCGCAGGGCGCTGTGACGACGAACGAGTCGGCCCGACCCGCGCAGAACCGGCACGCCTACTTCGGGGGTTTCAACACCACCAGCGCCAGCGCGCCGGCGCAGCAGGCCATCGCGGCGAGTTGCAGCGGGCCGAGCGGCTCGCCATGGATCAGCGCGCCGGACACCATCGCGACGACCGGGACCATGATCGCCGACAGACCCGCGATACTCGCCGGCAGCAGCCGCACGATCGCGAACCAGAACAGATTGCCGAGACTCATCGGCACAAGCGCGATGTAGACGATGGTGACGGTGACGGTCCACTGCGGCAGGAACCAGCGATGGTCGCCGGTGTACCACGCGACGATCGTGATCGGCAGGCCCGCAATCAGAAGCTGCCAGCCCGTCAGGGCGAGCGACGACACGGGGATCGGATGCCGCTGCAGAATCAGCGTGCCGACCGCCCAGCCGAGCCCGGCGCCGAGCCCGAGCGCGAAGCCGGCCGGCGCTTGCGCGTAGCGGGCGAGACCCGGCCACATCAGGAGCGCGACCGCGATCCCGCCGAGAGCGATGGCCGCGAGCTGGCGCCGGCTGAGCGTCTGGCGCAGCACGAGCCAGGACAGGAGCGCCGACCACAACGGCATCGTGAACCCGAGCACCGCTGTCTGCCCCGATGGGATCAGCACCGTCGCGCAGGCAGCCGCGACGTTCCACACGGCGAGAAAGCTCCAGGCGGACCCGACGAGTGCAAGCCAGTGCACGCGCGGGATGCGGATCGACTGGCCACGCAGGCGGGCGAGCACCAGCAGCAGCACGGCTGCGGACATCATCGTCAGCGCGCGGAAGGTCCACACCGAAATCTCGCGCAGCACGACCGGAATCATCGGCCACACCGTTCCCCACACGAGAGAAATCACCGCGAGCATCACGAGCGCGCGCAGCGGCAGGGCGGGTGTCGACATCAGCGGAGCGTCGCACGCACATCGTACCCGGACAAGCCGGGCTGCCGTCGATCCCGCTCAAACGCCGCCGGCTGCTACGCTTGAAAAAACCGGCGTCATCCACCATTTCGTCGTTATCCGGAACGCACGCGCGTTCCATCTCCAGACCAGTGAGGTGAGTAACCATGGCGAACATGATCAATTTCGGTGGCCGCAGCCTGTTCGACGACTTCTTCCGCGATGTCGCGCCCGGCTATTTCATCAAGCCGCTGCACGGCGATCCGCTGCCGGCGCAGATCAAGGTCGACATCAAGGAAGACGGGAACGTCTACACCGTCCAGGCCGAGATCCCCGGCGTCGGCAAAGAGGACATCCATGTGTCCGTCGACGGCGCGGTGGTGACGATTTCGGCCGAGGTCAGGCAGCAGGATCAGCAGACCAAGGACGAAAAGGTGTTGCGCAGCGAGCGCTACTACGGCGCGGTGTCGCGCAGTTTCCAGTTGCCGCAGGACGTCGATTCCACCGCCTGCAAGGCAAAGTATGAAAACGGCGTGCTGCAACTGACGTTGCCGAAGCGTCAGCAGGCGGCGTCGAAACGCGTTTCGATCGACTGACGTCACCGCGACGACGGCCGGCCGCCCGCCGGCCGTCGTCAGCGGGCGGCCGGCGCCGCCGGCCAGATCTGGGGTGCTTCGTCCGGTCGCGCGCAGTGCGCGCGTGCGAGCCGCTCCAGCAGGTGCGACGCCGTGCTGTCGTCCGGCGCGAAGACCAGTAACACCACCACGCCGCCCGGACATCGCCGCTGCATGGCGGCACCGTGCACCGGTCGTCCCTGCCAGCGTCCGGCGTAGCTCACCCCGCCGTCGGCATCCTGCGCGAGCCGCACGCGGGCGCCGACGTTTTTCAACAGCGCCGCGAGTCCCGCGGTGTCCAATGGCGCGCCGTGCCGTGACGCGAGCACGGCCGAGGTGCCATTCGACAGCGCGAGAAGGCCCGGCGCGTGACCGATGCTGACCCAGCCCGGCAGATCGAGCGTGAAGCCGGGCAGGGTATGCAGGCGCACCTCGTCACTGATGCGGGCAGCGGGCCCGAGGGCGCGTAGCGCGTCGTGGCGGGCGTCGGCGTGCTGGGCGCGATGCAGGGCGACGGCAAACGCGACGGTGCAGGTCAGCACCAGCAGCGCGGCACCAGCCCGCAAGGTGATCGATTCCCGCGGGTGGCGGATGTCGAGCCCCGGCACGAACAGCGCGCCGAGCGCGGCGCCGGCCGCGAAACCACCCGCATGGGCGAACAGGTCGATGCCCGGCAACAGCGAGATCGCCGCATTGACCCCGAGCAGAAACATCCACTGGCGGCGCGAGACGATGAGCTGCGGCGGCAGATTCGCCTGCTTGCCGAGCTGGAGCGCAAGCAACGCGCCGAGCAGGCCGAACACGCAGGACGACGCGCCGACCGACATCGCGCCACCGCCGAACCAGGCGGACGCCAGGTTGCCTGCGATCCCCGCGGCGAGCGCGACGATCACCAGGCGCGTGTGTCCGATCAGTTTCTCGAGAAGGGCGCCGACCGACATCAGCGCCATGCCATTGAGCGCGATATGGGTCAGATTGCCGTGCAGAAAACCGGCGGTGACGAGGCGCCACCACTGTCCGTCGCGGACCAGCACCGGCACATTCGCGCCGAGCAATACGAGCACGCGCGGATCGTGCGTCGCGCCGAGCGCGAGTTCGATAACGAACATCACCGCGCTGATCCCGAGCAAGGTCCAGGTGACCGGCACTGAACGGGCGCCGAGCAGTCTGGTCAGGCGCTGGTTCGCCTGCATCGTCGCATACCGCGCCGGCCCGTCCGGCAGGGCGACCACGGCGCGGCGGATCGCGAGTTCGATCAGATCGAGTGCCTCTGGCGCGACGAAGTCCTCATCCAGCAACTCGATCTGGCCGGCGTCGCGACCCAGCGTCAGCGCGACACCCGGCACGCGCGAGAGGTAACGGATATCGGCGTAAGCGAGCGTGATCGGCCGGCGCCAGCCACGCGGCGTCACCACCAGTGCCTCGGCGGTCACCAGTGCCGGCGGGCGCGGCAAGCGTGCCCGTCGGCGGTGCAGAAACCACGTCGTCCAGGCCAGCACGGCGATCCCCGTGGCCGCTGCCCCGAACCACAAGTCGAGGCCGAACAGCATGCGCGCGAGAATGCCGCCGACCACCATGTAGATCGGGGCGAGCGCGAGTGCGGCGAACCAGGCGACCGGGTCACCGATGCGCGGCGTGTCCGGACGCATCGGCACCGACACGTCGTCGGCGGCGGCGGACGTGCCTGCGCGGGCGAAGTCGGGCGTCATGCCCGGCCGGCACGCATGACGGGTGACGCGTACGCGGGATCGCGCGGGATCGACGAGGCGTGCAAAGACGAGACTGGTGACACGGGTGACAATCGTATGGCAGGGATCACGCACGCTAGCGGCGCGTGATGACTCGATCAAGACGGGCGCGGACACCAGATGGCCAGAGAGTGCGGCCGCGGGATCGCCCGGCGCAGGCCGGCCTTGCCGCTGGTGTACAATCCGGAGCCCTTCAAGCGAGTCTGGTTCATGGATCAATTGCATGCGACCACCATCCTGTCCGTGCGTCGCCCGGGGCACGTCGTGGTCGGCGGAGACGGTCAGGTGTCGATGGGCAATACCATTCTCAAAGGCAACGCCCGCAAGGTACGCCGGCTCTTCCATGACCGCGTGATCGCCGGCTTTGCCGGTGGTACGGCCGATGCGTTCACGCTGTTCGAGCGCTTCGAAGGCAAACTCGACAAGCACCAGGGCAACCTCGTGCGTGCCGCCGTCGAGCTCGCCAAGGACTGGCGGACCGATCGCATGCTGCGCCGGCTCGAGGCGCTGCTGATCGTCGCCGATCGGGAATCCTCGTTGATCATCTCCGGCAACGGCGACGTCATCGAACCGGAGGATTCAATCATGGCCATCGGCTCGGGCGGACCTTATGCACAGGCGGCGGCCCGCGCGCTGGTCGCGAACACCGATCTCGACGCCGCGGACATCGTGCGCAAGGGACTCTCCATCGCGGCCGACATCTGCGTCTTCACGAATTCGAACATCGTCATCGAGGAAATCAGAAGCTGAGCCCATGCCCACCCGCGAACAACAACTGATGGCGCTGACGCCGCAGGAAATCGTCGACCAGCTCGACAAGCACATCGTCGGCCAGGATGGCGCGAAACGCGCCGTCGCCATCGCGTTGCGCACCCGCTGGCGCCGCAGCCAGGTGCCTGCCGGGCTGCGCAACGAAATCATGCCGAAGAACATCCTGATGATCGGCCCCACCGGCGTCGGCAAGACCGAGATCGCGCGCCGTCTCGCCAAGCTGGCCGGTGCACCGTTCATCAAGGTCGAGGCGACGAAGTTCACCGAGGTCGGCTACGTCGGACGTGATGTCGAATCGATCGTCCGCGATCTGGCCGAAGTGGCGCTGAAGATGACGCGCGACGAAGCGATGACGCAGGTACGCGAGAAGGCCGCCGATGCCGCCGAGGAGCGTGTGCTCGATGCGTTGCTGCCGCCGCCGCGCGCGTTCGGAGAAACCAGCGAAGCCGATCAATCGTCGACGCGGCAACGTTTCCGCAAGATGCTGCGCGAGGGCAGGCTGCACGACAAGGAAATCGAAATCGAAGTCGCGCAGAACAGCGCCGGCATCGAGATCATGTCGCCGCCCGGGATGGAAGAGCTGACGGGCCAGTTGCAGAGCATGTTCCAGAACCTCGGCAGCGCGCGCAAGAAAGCGCGGCGCGTGAAGATTGAAGAGGCATTGAAGCTTTTGACCGACGAGGAAGCGGCGAAGCTCGTCAACGACGAGGAAATCCGCGCCAGCGCCGTCGCGAACGCCGAGCAGAACGGCATCGTCTTTCTCGACGAGATCGACAAGATCGCCCGTCGCGGCGAGACCAGCGGCCCGGATGTGTCGCGCGAAGGCGTGCAGCGCGATCTGCTGCCGTTGATCGAAGGCTGCACCGTCAACAC